>DATIQI010000366.1:0-9695 GCA_035470985.1 Acidobacteriota bacterium | reverse complement strand
GGGCCTACCAGTTCGGGAGCTTCACGCTCCTCGACTGGATCGACGTGGACTACGCGAAGCGGTACGTCGCCCGCAACGACCGTCTCGACTTCACGAGCGGCGGCGCCGGATCGGTGGAGGAGCTCACCGTGACCGGATTCTCCACCGCGGCGATCGAGGTCTACGACGTCACGCTCCCGACCGCGCCCGAGCGCGTGGTGGGCGCGACCGTTTCCGGCGCGCCCGGCGCATACCAGGTCGTCTTCCGGACGAACGCGGAGGGCGGCGTTCGCCGATTCGTGGCGCTCACGGCCTCCGGCGCGCGCGTGGTCGCCGCGGCCGACGTCGCCGCGGACGTTCCCTCCGCGCTCCGCACCCCCGGCGCCTACGGCGCCTCCTCCGAGGCGCGGGCCATTCTGATCGCGCCGCGCGCCTTCCGCGCCGCCGCGACGCGGCTGGCCGATCATCGCCGCGGACAAGGCTACGTCGTGGAAGTCGCCGACGTGGAGGACGTCTACGACGAATTCAACGGCGGCGCGAAGTCGGCGCGCGCCATCCGCCGCTACCTCCGCCACGCCTATCTCGCCTGGACGCCCGCCCCGACGTTCGTGGTCCTGGCCGGCGACGCCAGTCTCGACCACAAGCACCGGATCGAGACCAGCGGCGTCGACCACGTGCCCACCTACATGCGGTTCGAGTACATCGCCGGCCCCCAGGGCCTCGAGCTGGTGGGAAGCGACTCGTACTTCACGATGGATCTCGAACTCGCCAATCCGCCCGAGACCGCGCTCGTTCCGGACGTCATCCTCGGGCGGATCCCGGCCGGTTACGCCGCGGAGCTGGACGCCTACGTGGACAAGGTCATCGCGTACGAGACGTACCAGCCGACCGATACGTGGCGCGGCCGCCAGCTCCTCGCCTCGGACGACGAGTTCTCCACGACCATCTTCTTCGCGGGGAGCTATTGCCACCAGCCGCAGGAAGCGCTCTTCAAGGCGTCGAATCAGAGCTTCGCGGACGAGGCGGCCCAGAGCGCGCCGGGACAGGACATCCAGAGCATCCTGTTCGACATCAAGACCTACACCGATCCGGTCCCGACCTTCATCGACGGGTTCGGGAACACGTGTCGCAACTCGAACGACGCCGTGAACGCGATGGCCCAGTCCGGCGGCGGCCAGGATCAGTTCGCGCAGCGCCTGTCGCAGGGCGCCCTGATCGTGAACGTGCAGGCGCACGCGAACCGCTACTTCGTGGCGCACGAGAACCTCTACTGCAACGCGCCCGGCGTCTTCTGCAACTCGAACGCGAATCCGGCCACGGTCCAGAACATCGGGCGCCCCTTCGTCTGGATGGTCTGGGGCTGCCACGCGAATCAATTCCCGGACGGACCGCGGGGCCGGACCGGATTCACCGACAGCACCGACGCCCAGGGCGAGGCGCTCCTCCTCATGCAGGATCGCGGCGCGATCGGCACGCTCGGGAGCACGGCCTATGAATTCCTACAAACGAACTCCACCTTCAACGGCTTCATCAGCGAAGGCTTCTACACGCTGCCGCCGATGAGCGGTCCCGGCGGCCAGGCCCGCTGGATCCTCGGCGAGGTCTTCCAGCACGCGTTCCTCCAGAACGCGGCGACCGGCTTCTTCACGCAGCAGGTCATGAACCTCACGATCCACGCCTTCGGCGATCCGATGACGCGGGTCGACGCCCTGGCGCCGCGCATCTTCGAAGTCACGGTGGACGGGAATCCGGCGGCATCGGGCGGCGCGCTCACGACCGACTCGCCGACCGACAGCCTGGCCCTCGTGGCGAAGGTGCGGGACGAGGTCGCGGTGACGCGCGTCGAGATCTTCGAGCGGGCCGTGCCGGGAGGCGCGATCACGCCGCTCGACTCCACCCTCTTCGCGGTCGCGGTGTTCGACTCGGCGCGGCAGGCCGTCCTCACGGGCAACATCCGGCCGCACGTCGGGAACTACGACCTCGTCGTGCGGGCCACCGACTACAACGGGCGGACGCAGGAGTTCCCGCTCTCGGTGCGGACGCCGATCCGCTACTTCGCGAACGGCGTCGAGATCATCGACGGCGTCTTCGTCGTGCGCGGCGCGATGCTCCGCGCGGAGGTGACGTCGCCCATTCCGCTCACGGCCGATTCGCTGACGCTCCTCCTCGACGATATCGCGATCGCGGCGGCCCCGACGGCGCTCGACGGGACCGGGCGGCGCTGGGCCCTGGAGAGCCTCGCGGGCGACAGCGGGCCGGGCGGGCACACGCTGAAGGTCGCGATCGGGGGCCGGACGGCCGGGCTGGAGGACGCCTCGTTCCAGGTCTCGTCCGAGTTCACGCTCCGCGGCGTCGCGATCGTCGATCCCCGGATGCAGGGAGCGGGCTGCGGCGGTTCGATCTTCCAGTACGAGCTGAGCGGGCCCGCGTCGAAGGTGGAGCTGAGGCTCTTCACCGTCGCGGGACGCCGGGTCGCCTCCCTTCCGCTCCCGGGCGCGGCGGGCTACAACGTATACTGCTGGGACGGCCGCGATTCGCAGGGGCACACGACCGCGAACGGCGTCTACCTCTTCCGCCTGCGCGCGACCGACGAGAACGGACGCACGCTCGAACACGACGGACGGATGATCCGAACCCGGTGACCGATCGCCGCAGCGGCAAGACCATCTTCCGAGAGCTCTCCGCGCTCGTGACGGAGCAGCGGAACCCCCGCTCGCGCCGCCTCGACCGGATGAGCACGCCCGCCGTCCTCCGGCTCATGAACCGCGAGGACGCCGGCGTCCCGCGCGCCATCCGCACCGAACTTCCGAGGATCGCGAAGGCGGTCGATCTCATCGTGGAGCGCCTGGAGCGGGGCGGGCGGATCTTCTACGTCGGCGCCGGGACGAGCGGCCGCCTCGGCGTCCTCGACGCCTCCGAGTGCCCCCCGACGTTCGGCACGCCGCGCTCGCTCGTCCAGGGCGTGATCGCGGGCGGGCGCCGCGCGCTGGTCCGATCGATCGAAGGCGCGGAGGACGACGCGAAGGCCTCCGTGGCGGCGCTGAAGAAGAAGCGCGTCACGGCGAAGGACGTGGTGGTCGGCATCATGGCGAGCCGACGCACGCCCTACGCGCTCGGCGCGATCGAGTACGGGCGGAAGATCGGCGCGGCCACGATCGCCGTGACCGCCAATCCGGCCGGCCGGGCGACCCTCCCGTGCGACGTGGTGATCGCGCCTCGCGTCGGCCCCGAGATCGTCACCGGGTCCACGCGGATGAAGGCCGGCACCGCGCAGAAGATGGTCTTGAACATGCTCTCCACCGCGACGATGATCCGGATGGGGAAGGTCTACGAGAATCTGATGGTGGACCTCCGCACCGCGAGCCGGAAGCTCGAGGAGCGGACGAAGCGTGTCTACATGGAAGCGACGGGCGCCCGCTACGACGAGGCGCTCCCCGCGCTCCGGCGCGCGGGCGGCTCGCTGAAGGTGGCGATCGTGATGCGCCGCGCGAAGGTCTCGCGCGCGGAGGCGGAACGGCGATTGAAGAGGGCCCACGAATGGGTGCGCGCGGCGATCGAAGGGTAGGGCGGCGGGCGGCGGGCGCCGTGGCGGGGCTCCTCGCCGCGTCCGCGCTCCTGGCGGCGCTGGCCGGCTGCGCGCCGAAGGCGTCGCAGGGCCGCACCGTCGTCTTCTGGCAGTTCTCCCCGCTGGCCGACATCCAGCCGATCGTGGCCCGCTTCGAGGCCGAGAATCGCGGCGTGAAGGTCGTGGTGGAGCAACTCACCTGGCAGAGCGGCCGCGAGAAGATCGTGACCGCCATCGCCGCGGGCCGCCCGCCCGACCTCTGCGAGTTGGGCTCGACCTTCCTGCCCGGGCTCGTCGCCGACAGCACGCTCGTCGATCTCACCGATCAGAGCGCCGCGCTCCGCGACAGCCTCGTCGGCTGGGAGACGGCGACCTACCGGGGCCGCGCCTACGCCATCCCCTGGATGCTCGGGACCCGCGCGCTCTATCTGAACGACGATCTCTTCCGCCGCGCCGGGCTCGACCCGGCGAAGCCGCCCGCCACGTGGGCGGAGATGCGCGACGCCGCGGCCGCCATCGCGAGCCGCGTCCCCGACGCGAAGGGCTTCGGGATGAACTCGGGAGAGCGGGAGATCCTCTTCAAGAAGTTCATGCCCTTCGCCTGGGGGAACGGCGGCGACATCCTCGATCCGACCCTCACGAAGAGCGTGATGGGGAGCCCCGAGAACGTGGAGGCGCTCCGCTTCTACCTCTCCCTGAAGCCCCATTCGCTCCTCGACCGCCAGGAGATGCACGAGCAGGCGTTCGGGAAGGGGCGCGTCGGGATGATCATCAGCGGCCCGTGGCTGCTCCGGAAGCTCCCCGAGACGGCGCCCGCGCTGAAGTACTCGGTGGCGCTCATGCCGCGACCGGCGCTCGATCGCGGCACGCCCGCGTCGTTCGCCGGGGCGGAGGTTCTCGGGATCTTCCGGACGTCGAAGAACAAGGACGACGCGATGCGGCTCGCCCGCTTCCTCGTCCGGGCCGAGAACACGATGCCTCTCTTCCTCGCGACGGGGAACGCGTTCCCGGCCGCGTCGAGCGCCATGGCCGACGCCTACTTCGGCTCCCATCCGAACGACCGGGTCTTCCTGACGCAGATCCGGACCGCGAAGGCGCCGCCGCTCCATCCGCGGTGGGTGGAGATCGAGGAGATCGTGAACGCCGAGCTGGAGGAGGCGATCTACGGGGCGAAGACGGCCGAGGCCGCGCTGGACGACGCGGACCGCCGCATCACGGCGGCGCTGGCTCGGGAGCCTTGAGCCGGCGCTCCCGGCCCATCGGCGTCCTCCCCTGGGCGCTGGCGTTCCTCGTCTTCGGCCTCGTCCCGCTCGCCTACGCCCTCGGCCTCAGCCTCCTCGAATACAACCCGCTCCGTCCCGACCGCGTCACGTGGGTGGGCCTCGGGAACTACGCCGACGCCCTCCACTCGGGCTCGTTCTGGCGGTCGCTTCGCACCACCGCGTTCTTCGTGGTCGGGACGCTCCCCTTCACCATGACGCTCGCCTACGGCGTCGCCGCGCTCCTCTCGAGGGCGCGCCGCGGCGAAACCTTCTTCCGCGCCGCGATCTTCTTCCCGGCGACCCTCTCGATGGTCGTCATCGCGCTCGTCTTCAAGTCGCTCTACGCGGAGGAGGGCCTCTTCAACGGCTGGCTCGCCGCCGCGGGCGCCGGCCGCGTCCACTTCCTTCAAGACACGCGCCTCGCGCTTCCGAGCATCATGGCCATGGACATCTGGTCGAGCGTCGGCTACTACGCGATCCTCATGCTGGCGGGGCGGAAGACGCTCCCCGAGGACCAGCTCGAAGCGGCCCGGCTGGAGGGCCTCTCCGCGTGGGAGGTGGAGCGGCGGATCGTCTTTCCGCATCTGAGGCCGGTCCTCCTCTTCGTCGTCCTCCTGAACACGATCCGGTCGTTCCAGATCTTCATCGAGGTCTTCGTCCTGACGCGCGGCGGCCCCCTCGAGAGCACCCTAACGCTCGTCTACCACCTGTACGATCGCGCCTTCTATCACTTCGAGATGGGCTACGCCTCGGCGCTCGCGTTCCTCCTCCTCCTGTTCGTGGGGGCGCTCCTCCTCCTGCAGCGGCGCTTCCTCGGCGAGCGGGCGGAGGCGGCCCGATGAGCGCCCGCGCCGGACGGGGCGGCGTCTGGATCTACGCCGCGCTCGGGGCGATCTCGATCCTCTCCCTCGCGCCGCTCCTCTACATGATGCGGATCTCCTTCGGCGCGGGCGGGGATCTCCCGATCGCGCCCTCCGACTGGTGGGGGAAGCCCTTCACGCTCGACCATTACCGCGACCTCTGGACCGGTGGTCCGATGGCGCGCTTCGCGCTCAACTCGCTGGTCGTGACCGGGGTGGCGGTTCCGATCCAGGTGCTCCTGGCCGCCGCCGCGGGGCACGCGCTCGCGCGCTCGCGCTTCCTGGGCCAGGGAGCGCTCCTCGCGCTCGCGACCGCGTTCCTCATCCTCCCGAAGCAGGTGCTCCTGGTGCCGCTCTACCTCCTCTTCGCCAACGCGGGGATGCTCGACACCTATCCGGCGCTCGTCCTGCCGCATCTCGCCGATCCGTTCGGCGTTCTCTTCATGGCGCACTACTACCAGACGCTCTCGCCCGAGTTGGAGGAGGCGGCGCGCACGGACGGCCTGGGCGCCGTCGCGATCTTCTGGCGGATCGTCCTGCCGGTGTCGGGTCCGGGGCTCGCCGTCGTCGGCGTGAACGGGTTCCTGACGACCTGGAACGCGTTCCTCCACCCTCTCGTCTTGACGACGTCCGAAACGATGCGCACCCTACCCGTCGGGCTCGCGCTCTTCGCGCAATCGGAGCACAGCACCGAGTGGGGGATTCTCCTGGCGGGCTCGACCCTGGCGACGATTCCCGTCGTCCTGGCGTTCGTCCTCTTCCAGAGGCAGATCGTGGAGGGAATTCTGAAGGGGAGCAGCCGGTGACGCCGAAGAAGCGCGCGGCCGCGCGCGCGAACCGAGCCGGCGCGCCTCGGAGGCGCTCGGCCCGCCCCGCGGGCGTCGAGAGCGCGCACGCCATCGGAATCATGTCGGGCACGTCCGCGGACGGCGTGGACGCCGTGGTCACGCGGATCGAGGACGACGGCGCGCGCCATCGCTCCACGCTCGTCTCCTTCGCGTCGCGGGCCTTCGACGATCGGACGCGGCGCGCCATCCTCGACGCGCAGGAGGGCGCGCTGCCGATGCGGGATCTCCTCGCGCTCTCCGTGACGCTGGCCGCCCTCTCGGCCGAGACGGCGCGCGAGGCGCTCGCCGCGCCGGCCGCCCTCGGCGTCCGGGTGGAGGCGATCGGATTCCACGGCCAGACGGTCTTCCACGATCCGCACGGCGCGCGAAGCGGGGCGAAGCTCACCGCGCAGATCGGCGAGCCGACCGTGATCGCGGCCGCGCTCGGGCTTCCCGTCGTCTCCAACTTCCGCATGGCCGACGTCTTGGCGGGAGGCGAGGGGGCGCCGCTCGTCCCCCGCTTCGACTGGAATCAGTTCGGCGGCGACGACTCCGATCGCGTCCTCCTGAACCTCGGCGGGATCGCCAACCTCACGCGCCTCCTCCCGGGCGCCGGGCTCGACCGGCTCGTCGCGTTCGATTGCGGCCCCGCGAACATGCTCCTCGACGGAGTGGTGGAAGCGGCGGGCGCCGAGGGCGCGCGCTACGACGAAGGGGGGGCGATCGCGGCGCGCGGCCGCGCGAACCTCGACGTGGTGCGGGAACTCCTCGCCGATCCCTACTTCGACCGCCCGGCCCCGAAGAGCGCGGGGCGCGAGGAGTTCGGCCGCGCCTACCGCGACCGCTTCCTCGCCCGCACGGAGGGGGACGCGCTGGAGGACCGCCTCCGGACCGCCGTCGGGATCGTGGCCGCGGCCGTCGTGAAGGGGATCGCCCAATCGTCTCCTTCGAGCGCCGCGGTACCCGACGAGATCGTCGTCTCGGGCGGCGGCGCGCGGAATCTGACGCTCCTCCACGCGCTCGAGGCGGCCGTGGCGGGCGTGCGCGTTGTCGGGAGCGACGCCTACGGCGTGCCCGAGGAGGCGAAGGAGGCGATGGCGTTCGCCTTCCTGGCGCGCGAGACGTGGCACGGACGGCCGGGCAACGTGCCGTCGGCCACCGGCGCCCGCGAGGAAGTCGTGCTCGGCTCGATCACGCCGCCGCCGCGAGCGGGAAAGGGCGGGCATGGCGCGTAAGCGAACCGGAGCGGGGCGCGCCGCCGTGGTCGCGCTCGCCGCGATCGTCTGGATCGTGGCCGTCCTCGTGGCCACGGGCGTTCTGGGCGGATGCGCCGGACCCTCGGCCGTGGGCGATGCGCCGCGCCCCGCGACGAGGCCCGCCGGGGACGCGCCGCGGGCTCCCCGGACTTCGACGTCGCCGGCTCCGGCGGCTCCAGGCGGCCCGCTCGGAATCTCCCCGGCCTGGCGCGACGCGCGCGACATCCGCGTCGGCCTTTCGGCCGGCGCGACGCGGTATCTCCTCTCCGGCTCGAGATCGTGGACGCTCGAGACGCAGTCGGGGAAGCCGATCGCGTCCGGAAGCGCGGGGGAGCGAATTCAGATCTCCCGCCTCGGCGTGGGACCGATCGAAGTCTTTCGCGAGGGGGAGATGGCGCCGCTTTGGAGCGGCGCTCCGGCGGAAACGCTTCTCTTAGCCGCCGGCTCGAGCGGGATGGGGGGCTGGTCGGGGCGCTGGTATCGCGGCTCGCTTCGAATCCACGCCTCGGCCGGCGAGGGGCTCACGCTGGTGAACGTCCTCGACCTCGAGAGCTACCTGCGGGGCGTCCTGCCGAGCGAGATCGGCAATCCGCCCGCGGACCAGTACGCGGCCGTGAAGGCGCAGGCGGTCGCGGCGCGCTCCTACACGCTCTCCTACATCGGGCGCCGCGCCGAACTCGGGTTCGACCTCTGGGCGACGGTGGAGGACCAGGTCTACGAGGGGACGAAGCGCGAGAACGAGCAGAGCGACCGGGCGCTCCAGGAGACGCGCGGAGAGATCCTCCTCGCCGGAGGGCTCCCCGTCCGCGCGCTCTATTCGTCCACCTGCGGCGGACGGACGTCGAACGTGGAGGACGTCTGGCCGTGGCCCTGGACGTCGTATCTCCGGAGCGTGCGCGACGCGCGCGAGGGGATCGGCGACGCCGAGGGCGCCTACTGCGATCGCTCCGCCACGTACCGCTGGCGCGAGGAGTGGAGCGTGGCCGACTTCCTCGTGACCGTACGGAAGTACGGCCCTCCGGAGGGCGCGTCGGTGATGACGCTGCGCGGCGACTTCCTCGACGCGCGGGTCCGTTCGCGATCGCGTTGCGGGCGCGTGGCGGAGCTGGTGATCGAGACGACGTCGGGAGAGACGGTCCTGCGCGGCGACCGGATCCGCTGGTCGCTCCGGCGCCCCGGGACCGCGGCCGCGATCCTCCGGAGCAGCTTCCTGAAGATCGGCGTCGCGCGCGACGATCGGGGCCGGCCCGAGCGGGTGATCGTCTCCGGCGCGGGAAACGGCCATGGGATCGGCCTCTGCCAGCACGGGGCGATGGGGATGGCGCGGGCGGGGGAGGGGTACCGCGCGATCCTCGGGCATTACTACAAGGGAGCCGGGCTGGCGACGCGGTAATCGCGCCACGGGCGCGGCGGGGGCCCGCCCGGCGCGCGGAAGTCCCCATTTCGGAGACGGTTGACGGGTGTCCCCGGCCCCCCTATACTCGTCCGTCTGCCGTTCGAGATCTCTGGATGGGGCCGTAGTTCAGTTGGTTAGAACGCCTGCCTGTCACGCAGGAGGTCGCGGGTTCGAGTCCCGTCGGCCCCGCCATCTTCTGAGACGCAAGTTCAGGCGCCGCAACCCCCGAGTCCTCCCATTGGAGGCGCCATGCGCGGATCCCTGAGGCTCATCCTGCTGCTTGCCCTGCTCTCGCAAGCACCCCCCGCGGCAGCGCAGTTCATGTACCTCGACTCGGACGGGGACGGCCTCTATACGGTGGGCGAATCACTGACCCCCGCCACGACGGCCGTCGATGTCTGGCTGGATACTGAGCACAACCGCGACGCGTCCAATACGGCCTGCAACTCGTCGTCCGCCTCGCTCACGATCGGCTCCTACTCGTTCTGCGCTGCGAATCGTGGAGTTGCGGATGGTATCCGAGGCCAGCTTCTCGTTCGGGATCACGAGC
>DATIQI010000365.1:0-7370 GCA_035470985.1 Acidobacteriota bacterium | reverse complement strand
GGGCACTTGCGAATCGTGGCACAACTCTTCGTTGCCGTCAAGGCGAATGCGCGCCTCACGGCCGGCGCGAGCTCCGTGCTCCTCGAGTAGGGCGATCGAGGAGTCGCGAGCAGCCGCCGACGGCCGCGAGCCAGTGGAAGGGCGCCGGAAGATTGGGCGCGGCCAGCTCGTAGTCGCCGTGCCCGCGCTCCCAGAGATGGAGCCGGAGCGAGGGATCCGCCTGGAGCGCGTCGCGCGTGCCGAGCCGGTCGAGGAGGCGGAGCGTCTCGTCGTAGAAGGAGGCGAGGACGTGCTGGCCGTTGTCGAGCGTCTCGCCCGTGCGGGGGTCGGTCCAGGAGGCGGCGCGCCCTCCGACTCGCTGACGCGTCTCGATCACCGTCACGCGGACGCCCCGCTCGGCCAGCGCGGTCGCCGCAGCCACCCCGGCGAATCCCGCCCCGACCACCAGCACGTCGCTAAGGGCGGCCATGCCGGGTCTCAGCCGCGCAGGCGGATCGCGGCGGCGGTCATCGCCGCGATCCAGACGCGCTCCATCCGTCGAACCCGGATCTCGCGCGCGAAGACGTCGAAGTCGGACGCCTCGATCCGCTCGAGGAGCCGGCGATAGACGCCGCGCATGATCTCCGCCGCGACGTAGCGCCGCCGGTCGAGCGACTTCATCTCGCGCTCGGCCGTTTCGAAGAAGCCGCGCGCGCGGTCGGCCTGGAAGCGCATCAGGCGGCGGAACGCGTCGCTCCGCTCGCCCCGCTCGATCGCCTCCTCGGCGACGCCGAAGCGGCGGAGATCCTCGGCCGGGAGGTAGATCCGGCCGTGGGCCGCGTCGGTTCCCACGTCGCGGAGGATGTTCGTGAGCTGGAGCGCGACGCCCAGGTGCTCGGCGTAGATCCGCGCCCGCTCCTCGGCGTCGCCGAAGATGCGGAGACAGATGAGTCCCACGACCGAGGCGACGTGCCAGCAGTAACGCCGCAACGACTCGAAGTCGGGGTAGCGCTCCCGCGCGAGATCCATCGCGACGCCGTCGATGAGGGCTTCGAAGTAGGCGCGCGGGATGGCGAAGCGGCGGACGAAGGGAGCCAGGCGGCGCGACTCGGGCGCGCGCGGGCCGGTCTCGAAGATGGCCGCGAGATCGTCCCGCCACGCGGCGAGCCGCTCCTCCGCGCGGCGATGGTCGCGCTCCTCGTCCACCGAGTCGTCCACGGCGCGGCTCCAGGCGTGCACGGCGCGGATCGCCTCGCGCTGCTCCCGGGGGAGGATGGCGAACGCGACGCCGAAATTGGTGCGGCGCGTGGGCGCGGCGGCGAGGGGCGCGTTCGTCTCCGCCGAAGGGTCGGCCGGGATCCGCTCGAGGACGGGCCCGCTCATCCGTCGAACCCCGCGAGCGCCAGGGTCAGGACGCGGGCGCGGCTCCAGCCGTTCAGGGTCGGGCGGTCGTGGAGCACGCGCCAGCCGCGCTGCGCGACCGCGCGCAGGACGGTGCGGCCGCCCAGGACCGTCGCGCGGAGCTGAATCGAGAGCGGCCACGGCGCGAGCCGGCAGACGACGCGGCCCCGCTCGAAGAGCTCGTTGGTCCCCGTGCACTCGTGGAGGAGAAGCCGCGTCAGGCGGGGCCGCGACGCCTTCGCGGTCAACGTCTCGCGGTCGAGCCCGAAGCGCCTCAGGTCCTCCAGCGGGACGAAGAGGCGCCCCCGCTCGAGATCGCGCCCGAGGTCCTGCCACATGTTCGTCAGCTGGAGCGCGGTGCAGAGCGCGTCGGAGGCGCGGACCGCATCCGGGTCGTCCACGTGATGGAGCGCGAGGACGAGGCGGCCGATCGGGTTCGCCGAGCCGCGGCAGTAGCCGAGCAGATCGTCCCAGACCTCGTAGGTGGCGTTCCGCGCGTCGTCGCGAAAGGCGCGGAGGAGGTCGAGGAGCGGCTCGGCCGGGAGCGTGAAGCGATCCACGGCGTCCGCGAGCGCGGTGAGGAGCGGGCCCCGCGGCGAGCCCTCCAGCGACTCGAGGAGCGCCTCCTCGATCCGGTCGAGCGCCGCGACCCGCTCCTCGGAGGGCGCGTCGGCGTCGGCCACGTCGTCGGCCGTTCGGGCGAAGGCGTAGATCGCGGAGATGGCGAGACGGCGCTCTGGCGCGAGGAAGCGCGCCGCGACCGGGAAGTTCTCCCCGTGCGCGCGCACGATCGCCTCGCACGCGGCGTACGCCTCGTGCAGCGGGACCGGCTCGCCTTCGAACTCCGGATGCTCGACGCGCGTGGCGGGGGTGGCCATGGTTCTCCTCACGGGGCGCGATCGAGTCCCGTGCGCCCCCGCGCGAGTACATCACGCGGGGCAGGGAGCGTCAAGGCGGGGCGGGGCCTACGAGACGCGGCGCTTGCGGTTCTGGCTGTAGTCCACGAAGAGGTAGGAGCCGAGCGATTCGAGGTCCGAGTAGTAGGCGCGGCCCTTGTTCAGCTGCGTGAAGCGCTCCACGAAGTGGACCAGATAGGGGTCCTGCGTCACCATGAAGGTGGTGACGGGGATCTTCTTCCGCCGGCATTGGACGGCTTCGTCCAAGGTCTTGTTCACGATCTTGGGATCGAGGCCGAACGCGTTCTTGTAGAGCCGTCCGTTCTCGTGGATGGCCGACGGCTTCCCGTCCGTGATCATGAAGATCTGCTTGTTCACGTGCTTTTGGCGCGCCAGGATCTTCTGCGCCAGCTGGAGCCCCGCCTTCGTGTTCGTGTGGTACGGCCCCACCGAGACGTAGGGGATGTCCCGCACCTTCACCTCCCACGCGTCGTCCCCGAAGAGGACCACCGCGATCGAGTCCTTGGGATAGCGGGTCATGATGAGCTCGGAGAGGGCGAGCGCGGCCTGCTTCGCCGGCGTGATCCGGTCCTCGCCGTACAGGATCATCGAGTGGCTCACGTCGATGAGGACCACGGTGGCGCACGAGGAGAGGTGCTCGGTCTCGAAGACCTCCAGATCGTCCTCGGAGAGCTCCATGCCGTCCTCGCCGACCTCGCCGCGCGTCCGGCGCATCGAGTTCCGGACGCTGGAGAGGAAGTCGATGTCGGCCACCGAGTCGCCGAAGGAGTAGGGGCGCGTCTCGGTGATCCGCTCGCCGCCCGCGCCGGTCCGCGGCACGCGGTGCTCGCCGGCCGAGTCGCGGGCCAGATTCGAGAAGATCCGGTCGAGCGAGTCCTTCCGGATCATCCGCTCGCCCTTCCGCGTGAGGACGTTCTTCCCGTCCACCTCGCGGATCGCTTCCTGCTCGCGAAGCCGCTTCTTGAAGTCCGCGACCGTGAAGTTCTCGTTGAAGAAGCCGAAGCGATCGCCCAGCTCCTCCATGGCGCGGAGCGCCTCGTCCACGTCGCCGTCCGTCATGAGGAGGAGGCGGTTGTAGAGCGAGAGGAGGTTCTTCAGGAATCCGAGATCGCGGAGGATCCGGTCGTCCCACTGGGAGTAGCGAAAGTCCATTCCGTCGGCTCCTCGACCGCGCCGCGCCCCGCGGCGCCTAGTCGTCCGCCTCTTCGGGCTTCCCGAGCATCGTGGAGAACATGTCGGAGTAGGCGAGCGCGGCCGTGTCGGTCCGCTCCTTCGCCAGGATGCTGCTCTGGTGGAGCGCCTCCAGCACGAACTCCATCGCCGTCGGAAGCTCCGCGCCGTCCTTCACGGGGAGGTAGCGCTTCGGCAGATCCTCGAGTCCCGCCACCTGCGCGAGGCGCTTGTGGAACTCGCGCGTCGGGAGATCGTCCGAGATCTCCACCTTCTTCCCCTGAGCGAACCAGCGGAAGATCGGGTCGTACTCGGACGCCGCGCCCTCCCCCTTCTCCTTCGCCTTGTAGGCGTCGGGGAAGTACTTCACGAAGATCTCCTTCACGGCCTTTCCGACGAGGTGTTTCGCCACCGCGACGGCGCCTTCCTGCTCGCCCTCGTAGACCAGCTCCACCTTGCCGGTGATGGAGGCGATGCCGTGCTGGAAGTCGCAGACGCGGACGGCGGTCCGGCGCTCGCCGTGGCGTATGGCGCGCCGCTCGGCGTTCGAGATCAGGTTCTCGAGGAGCGAGATGGTCATGCGCACGCTGACGCCGCTCGACTGGTCGACGTAGGAGGACTTCCGGGCCTGGAGGGCCACCGTCTCCACCAGCTCGCGGATGTACTCGGGAATCAGGATCTCGATCCCGCCCGGCCGCTTCACCCACGCCTCCTGCTCCGTCACCTTCATGGCGTCTTCGACGTTGTAGGGATAGTGGGTCATGATCTGCGACGCGATCCGGTCGCGGAGCGGCGTGATGATGTTGCCGCGGTTCGTGTAGTCCTCGGGATTCGCCGAGAAGACGATCTGCACGTCGAGGGGGAGGCGGATCGGGAATCCGCGCACCTGAATGTCCTTCTCCTCGAGGATGTTCAGGAGCCCGACCTGGATGCGCGGCTGGAGGTCGGGAAGCTCGTTGATGGCGAAGATCCCCCGGTTCGTCCGGGGGATGATGCCGTAATGCATCACTTCGGGATCGGAGTAGGAGAGCCTCTTGTTCGCCGCCTTGATCGGGTCGATGTCGCCGATCAGGTCCGCGATGGTCACGTCGGGCGTGGCGAGCTTCTCGCGGTAGCGCTCGTCGCGGTGGATCCACCGGATCGGTGTCTCGTCGCCCGACTCCTCCACGCGCCGCAGGCAGGCGGGACAGATGGGACGGAGCGGATCGTCGTTCAGATCGCAGCCGTCCATGACGGGAATCCACTCGTCCAGGAAGCGGGAGAGGCTTCGCAGGAGCCGCGTCTTCGCCTGGCCCCGGAGCCCGAGGAGGATGAAGTCGTGTCCGCTCAGGATGGCGTTCTCGATCTGAGGGATGACCGTCCGCTCGTAGCCGACGATCCCCGGGAAGAGGGTCTCCCCCCGCTCCATCGCGGCCATGAGGTTCTGCCGCATCTCCTCTTTGACCGTGCGCGGTTGGTAGCCGCTAACTTTCAGATGTTGAACGGTTTGCGGGCGATTCATGGCTCTCCGGTCGGGTGAGGGTGGCCTCGTCGGTCGGACTACCGCGAGCGTACCGTTAGATGCCGTCGGGAACAAGGGCGGTCGGCGGTCGGGAATTTGGGCCTGTTTCCAAATAGAAGTTGACTTTGATCCGACTTTCTCCGAATATTGTAAGGGTATGGCGACCCAAGAACGAATCAAAGTCGAAAACGGCAACGGCCTCGACGTGATCGACCGGCAGATCCTGAATCTGCTCCAGGAGAACGCGAAGATGCCGCAGGCCGTGGTCGCGAAGAGGGTCGGGCTGACGGCTCCTTCGGTGAACGAGCGGATCCGGAAGCTCGAGCGCGCGGGCTACATCCGCGGCTACGTCGCGGTGCTGGACGCGCGGAAGCTGGGGCACGACATCACCGCGTTCGTGGAGATCTTCGTCGAGCATCCGAAGTTCGAGGAGAGCTTCATCGAGGCGGTGAGCGCGTTCGACGAGGTGCTGGAGTGCCATCACATCACGGGCGAGTTCTCGCTCCTCTTGAAGGTGCGCGTCCCCGACATGACGGCCTTCCGGCGGCTCCTCATCGAGAAGATCAACCTCCTGCAGGGCGTGCGCCAGACGCGCACGGTCATGGTCCTCGCCACCGCGAAGGAGCAGTGGCGCATTCCACTGGAGTGAAACCCGGGCCCGCGGGCCCGTTCGTCGTGAACCGCATCCACGAACCAGGCAGAGAAGGGAGCGCATCATGAATCCGATCAGCACCGGTACCGGCGCCCACGTGACGCCCGACCACGTCCACGAGACGCTGGCGAAACACATGCTGGCCGACGGTTTCGACTTCGTCCTCGATCTCGATCAGTCGCAGGGCGTCTGGCTCTACGACTCGCGCGGGAAGAAGAAGCTCCTCGACTTCTTCTCCTTCTTCGCGTCGAATCCCGTGGGGATGAACCACCCCGGCCTGAAGACGCCCGAGTTCCAGTCGCGGCTCATGAAGACGGCCATCCACAACGTCACGAACAGCGACGTCTACACCACCGAGTTCGCCGAGTTCGTCGACACCTTCGCGCGCCACACGATGGAGCCGAACTTCAAGCACGCCTTCTTCGTCGCCGGCGGCACGCTGGGGGTCGAGAACGCGCTGAAGGCCTCGTTCGACTGGAAGGTGCGGAAGAACTTCGCGCGCGGCTATCGCGAGGAGCACGGAACGAAGGTCCTCCACTTCGAGCAGGCGTTCCACGGCCGCTCGGGCTACACGCTCTCCCTGACGAACACGACCGACCCGCGGAAGACGGCCTACTTCCCGAAGTTCGACTGGCCGCGCGTCTCGAACCCGAAGGCCGAGTTCCCCCTCACCGCCGACCGCACGGCCGACGTCGCCAAGCGCGAGGCGCTCGCGGTGGCCCAGATGGAGCGCGCCTTCCGGCAGCATCCGGACGACATCGCCGCGATCATCATCGAGCCGATCCAGGGCGAGGGCGGCGACAATCACTTCCGTCCCGAGTTCTTCAAGGAACTGCGCCGGATCGCCGACCAGAACGAGGCGATGCTCGTGTTCGACGAAGTCCAGGCGGGCTTCGGGCTCACCGGCAAGTTCTGGGCCTTCGAGCACTACGGCGTGAAGCCCGACATGGTCGCCTTCGGCAAGAAGGCGCAGGTCTGCGGCTTCATCGCGAACGACCGGATCGAGGACGTGAAGGAGAACGTCTTCCACGTCTCGAGCCGCATCAACTCGACGTGGGGCGGGAACCTGGTGGACATGCTCCGCTGCCAGCGCTACCTCGAGATCATGGCCGAGGAGAAGCTGGTCGAGAACGCGGCGGCGCGCGGGGCGGAGCTCCTGGCCGGCCTCGAGTCGCTGGTGAAGGAGTTCCCGGAGCACGTGATGAACGCCCGCGGCAAGGGCCTCATGTGCGCCTTCGATCTTCGCGACGGCCGCCTGCGCGATCAGGTGATCTCGAACGCTTACGCGGAGGGCGCGGTGGTCCTCGGCTGCGGCCCGCAGTCGATCCGTTTCCGTCCGCCTCTCGTCATCTCGAAGCAGGAGATCGCCGAGGGACTCGAGAAGTTCCGCGCCAGCATCAAGAAGGCGATCGGGCGGTAGCCGAGCCGGTCGTCGCACGGAAGTCGAACGCCCCGCGGAGCCGGCGCTCCGCGGGGCGGTTTCGTTCTCGGCCTGTCGCCGCTACGCGGCCCGGTCCCGCCTCGGGAGGTATCGCGTGAACCACGACGCCGCCACGAGGATGATCCCGCCCAGCCAGAGCGGGCTCCTGCCTTCTCGAAGCGCATTTCCTCCGAGGCTTTTTGCATCTCATTTTGAAGCCGATTCACGATTGGCTCACTGTGCCCACCAAGGAAATCCATCAGGTCCGAGATCATTTGACGGTATTGGATTTGGGATGCCACCCCGATGCAAGGCGCGATGCATAGCTTG
>DATIQI010000364.1:0-6513 GCA_035470985.1 Acidobacteriota bacterium | reverse complement strand
AGGGGGATTCGTCATGGTGGATCGCGTCGTGAAGTCGGAAGAGGAGTGGAAGCGGTCGCTCACGCCCATCCAGTTCGAGGTGACGCGGAAGGCGGGCACCGAGCGCGCCTTCACGGGCGCCTTCTGGGACCACCACGCCCGCGGCACCTATCGCTGCGTGGCGTGCGGGAACGATCTCTTCGCGTCGGATACGAAGTTCGATTCGGGAACGGGATGGCCCTCCTTCTGGAAGCCGGTCGCTCCCGAGAACGTGGCGACGCACGAGGACACGAGCCTTTTCATGACGCGCGTCGAAGCCCGCTGCAGCCGCTGCGAGGCGCACCTGGGTCACGTCTTCGACGACGGGCCGAAGCCGACCGGGCTCCGCTACTGCATCAACTCCGCGGCGCTCTCGTTCCAGCCCGCCGGCCGGTAGCCGGCGGCTACCCCTTCACGCAGACGATCGGACGGAGCCGGGCGACGCGCCACGCGAGCCCGGCTTCCTCGGCGGCCTCCACCACCGCGCCGACGTCCTTGTACGCTCCCGGCGCCTCCTCCGCCACACCGCGCGGCGAGGGACTCCGAATCAGGATCCCCTCCTTCGCGAGGTCGTCCATCACCCGGCGGCCCTGCCAGCGCTTCAGCGCCTGGCTCCGGCTCATCGCCCGGCCCGCGCCGTGGCACGCCGAGGAGAACGAGAGCGTCTCGCTCTCCGCGCGCCCGGCCAGCACGTAGGACGCCGTTCCCATCGTTCCGCCGATCAGGACCGGCTGCCCCGTCGCCTGGAACTCCGCGGGCAGCTCCGGATGCCCCGGCCCGAAGGCGCGCGTGGCGCCCTTGCGGTGAACCCAGAGTTTCTTCTTCGCGCCCCCGACCCAGTGCGTCTCCACCTTGCAGGTGTTGTGGCTCACGTCGTACAGGAGCGAGAGGCGCGCTTCCGGGATCGCCTCCGCGAAGGCGCGCCGCGCCAGGTGGGTCACGATCTCGCGATTGGCCAGGGCGCAGTTGATGGCGGCCCGCATGGCGCCGAGGTAGCGCTCGCCGAGCGACGACTGGAGCGGCGCGCACGCGAGCTCGCGGTCGGGGAGCGTGATCCCGAATCCGGAGGCGCCGCGCACCATCTCCTTCAGGAAGTCGGTTCCGATCTGGTGGCCGAGGCCGCGCGAGCCGCAGTGGATCGAAACGACCGCGTCGACGACCGCGAGCCCGAAGGCGCGCGCGATCTCCTCGTGGTGGAGCGCCGCGACCTCCTGCACCTCGAGGTAGTGATTCCCCGACCCGAGCGTCCCCATCTCGTCGCGCTGGCGCCGCTTCGCGTGATCCGAGACGGCGCCCGGGTCGGCTCCCGCCACCGCCCCCTCCTCCTCGATGCGCGGCAGATCCCCCGGCTCGCCCCATCCCCGCTCCACCGCCCAGCGGGCGCCGCGGGTCAGCATGGCGGTCATGTCGGCGTCCTTCAGCCGGATGCCGCCCGTGCTCCCGACCCCCGCGGGCACCGCGCGAACGAGCGCGTCGGCGATCTCGCGCTGGCGCGCGCGGATCGTTTCCGCCGCGACGCCCGTGCGAAGCAGCCGGACGCCGCAGGAAATATCGAAACCGACGCCGCCCGCGGAGACCACGCCTCCGCGGCGCGGGTCGAACGCGGCGACGCCGCCGATCGGAAAGCCGTACCCCCAGTGGGCGTCCGGCATCACGTAGGAGGCCTCCTCGATGCCGGGGAGCATCGCGACATTCGCCGCCTGCTCGTACACCTTGTCGTCCATCTCCCGAATCAGCGCCTCGCTGGCGTAGAGGACCGCCGGAACGCGCATCGCGCCGGTTCGCGGGATCCGCCACGCGCAGGGCGCGATGCGTTCGAATCGGGAGGGTTCCACGTTCGTTGCCTCCGACGACGACCCCGCGAGGGGTCAGACGTCCACCACGCACTGGGCGAGCCAGGAACCGTCTCCCGTCCGCTCGACGCGCAGCATCGTGTACGTCGCGCCCTTCACCTCGACGGCGGGCTGGTGCCGCGCGACGTCCACCGGCTCGCCCCACGCCAGGCCCTCCAGGCCGCCGGGACCGAGCGCCACCTCCGCGCGTCCGAAGAAGAGCTTTCGCGTGGCCGTTTCGTAGACGAGCGCGTTCAGCCAATCGACGAGGAGCGGCTCGAGATCGTGCCCGGGACAGCGGATCGGCACGCTCTCCAGCGGGCGGACGCCGGCGGGGTCGGTCGCGACCGCGGTCAGCGCCAACGCCGCCTGCTCGAACGCCGCGGCCGGCGTCGGGCCGACGCCTCGGACCCCGATGTCCGCCCCGTGCTCGAAGTGCTCCCAGCGAGGCGGGGCGCCGGGGCCGGAGGCGGGTTCGGTCGCCGCGTTCATGCCGCGATCGAACACCCCCGGGGGGAGCGCGTCAAGGCTCGGCCCGGACCCCCTTTGGTAGACCGTGCGCCGCGGCGCCGGAGAAGGTACCGTTATCCATGGAACCCGCTTACGAGGCCCGATCGAGGCCGGCCGCGCCATGCGCCCGTGCCGAGGTCGCCGGAAAGGAGCGTTCCATGAAGGTCCTCATCGGAGTCGATGACTCAGCGTTCTCCCGCGCCGCGATCGAATACGTGAAGCAGGCGACGTGGCCCGTGGGATCGAGTTTCCTGGTCGTGTCCGCGTCGGCGCCGGTCTTCGTCGGCCCCGGCGAGGCGGCCGCTCCGGGCGCGATCGCCGAGTTGATCCAGCAGCAGGAGAAGTTCCACCGCGAGTTGGCCGACAAGGCCGTCGCGGAACTGAAGAAGGCGGGACTCGACGCCAAGGCGAAGATGGTCCCCTCCGACCCGCGCGGCGCCCTGGTGGACACCGCGAAGAGCCTCCCCGCCGACCTGGTGGTCGTCGGATCCCACGGCCGGTCGGGACTCACGAAGCTCCTCCTCGGCAGCGTCGCGACGCACGTCGTCACGCACGCCCCGTGCAACGTCCTGGTGGTGAAGTCGCCGAGCTAGCCGACCGATCCATCGCTTCCCGCTTCGGGAACTCACCGACCTCCCGCCGCATTCAGGGGGACGAGCCTGGCCAGGCGCGTTCACGCAGTCAGCCCCTGTCAGCGAACAAGGAGGTCCACCGTGATTCGTTCCCGTCGCACCGCGCGGCTCGCCCTGGCGACCGTGCTCTTGGCCGCGCTCTCGCTCCTCCTCATCGGGCCGGCCGTCGCGGACATGCACGAGCACAAGAGCGGCCCGTTCCAGGGCGCCAAGGCGAACACCGGATTCGTCACGCACACGAAGGAAGCCGGTAAGTCCGTCCTGATCCTCTCCGACGACTTCACGCCCCCCGACACGCCCGATCCCCACTGGCAGCTCGTCGACTCGAAGGGGAGCGTCGATCTCCTGAACAAGCTGAAGATCAAGAACGACGGCTACAACAAGAAGCTGGTCGTCCCGGCCTACGTGAAGGACGTGAAGACCGTGCAGATCTGGTGCGCCTGGGCCGAGACCCTGCTGGGCGAGGCTTCCTTCCCCCTCGCGGGTCGCGAGCGCGGCACGCTGCAGCGCGACGTCCCCGCGAGCGCGCGCGTCTACGAGCTCTACTTGCGCGCGAACCAGGCCGCCCAGTCCTCGCTCCAGGCCGAAGGGTGGACCGTCGCGCGCGACCTCTACCTCGAGGCGCTGAAGGAGGACCCCCGGTACGCTCCGGGCTGGGCGATGCTCGGCCGCATCCACCGCCTCCTCGCGAAGTACAACGCCGAGGGCGCGTCGGAGAATCTCCTCCGGGCGGCCGACGCCTTCCGCCGCTCCCTGGAGTTGAATCCCGATCTGACCCTGGCGCTCCACCTGCAGGCCAACTTCGAAGTGGAGCGGGGCGCCTGCCTCGAGACGCTGGCGCTCCTCCTCGATCGGATCCGGACCCAGCGCACCAACCCCGACCTCTTCGGCGCCCTCGTCCACTGCTGCCGCTACGCGGGACTCCTCCACGCGTCGCTCGCCGCGGCCGAAGAGGCGATGTCGGGGGACCCGGGCTTCGCGCCCGCCTACTCGCTCTGCATGCTCGGCCGGGAGGCGGAGGCGATCGAGATCATCCGCAGCCGCGAGGAGCAGGCGCCCTACGGCAATCTCCGGTGGCTCTACGCCGCGGAGCGGGGCGCGCTGGAGGGGAACCGCGAGGAAGTCACCGTGGAGACCCGGCGCCTGCTCGAGTCGTCGTTCCGCGATCCCGAGGGGTACTACTTCGTCGGGCGCGGCGCCGCGCACGTCGGCCTGACCGATCTCGCGCTCGAGGTCCTGGAGCGCACGGTGGAGGGCGGATTCCTCTGCGACCAGACGATGGCGCGCGACCCCTGGCTCGACTCGATCCGCGATCACGCCCGCTTCCGAAACCTCCACCGAACGGCCGAGACGGGCCGTCGCCGCGCGGTGCGCGTCTTCCTGGACGCCGAGGGAGACAAGCTGCTCGGCGTCGAATCACCCTGACGGCGGCCGCTCCTCCGGGGGCGGCAGATTCCGAAACGCGGCGTACAGAAGCCCGTCGTACAGGAGCTTCAGCGCCGCGCCCGCGAGGAGCGGCGCGCCGAGCGACGCGCCCGCCATCGCGACGCCCGCGACGCCCGGCGCCGCGGCCCACCCTCCGAGCCGAACCAGCGACGTCACCCCGGCGGCGAACGTCCTCTCGTGCGGCGCCACCACCGCCATGACGTACGACTGCCGCGTCGGCACGTCCATCTCCACGAGGCTCTCGCGCAGGAGGAAGAGCGCCGCGGCGATCGGAAAGGTCGGCGCGAAGGGGACCGTCAGGAGGAGCAGGCTCGAGGGGACGTGCGTGAAGACCATCGTGTTCACGAGCCCGATCCGCCGCGCGAGCCACGCCGCGCCGACATGGGAGGCGGCGTTCGCGAGACGGGCGGCGAAGAAGAGGAGGCCGATCCCCCGCTCGTCCACGCCGAACCGCTCGTAGAAGAAGAAGGCGAGGAGCGCCGACGTCAGGAATCCTCCGCCGAGGCTGTCGAGGGCGAAGAGCGAGGCGATCTTCGCCACGCGGCGGCGCGATTCGGGCGTGATCGGCGCCGGCGGCGCGCCGGCCGCGGCGCGCGCCTCGACGGCCGGGGAAAGCCTCGTGTAGAGGATCGCGGTCGCGAGGAGGGCCAGGGCGGTGGCGGCGACCGCGGCCCGGAGCGACATCGTCTCCGCGATCCCCGATCCGCCGCGCAGGACGGCCGGCAGCGCGGCGGCGAGCGCCCCCAGGGCGTGACCCACGTCCTGGAGGACGTTGTACGCGGCGAACGCGGCCGTCCTCCCGGCGTCCCCGGTCGTCGCGGGGATCATCGCCTGATCGAGGATGGTCGCGGCGCCCCGATCGCGGCCCATCCCGTTCAGCATCCCGAGAAACGCCGCGCCCCCGATCACCCACGGGTCGGAGGCGCCGGCGATCAAGAATCCGCCCGCGGCCCCGAGGAGCGACAGGAGCACGAGGGCCCGCCGCCGTCCCACCCGGTCTCCCGCGATGGTGACGAGGAGCGCCGCGACCGCGGCGCCCGCGAGGCCGGCGGAGACGATCGCGCCGATCGCCGCGGGGCCGAGCCCCTGCTTGGCGAGGTGGATTCCGATCAGGACCCCGATCGTCCCCGTGGCCAGCGCGCGCACGAAGGCTCCGGCCAGGAGCAGGTTTCGATCTCGGGTCATGCGGCCCTCCGGAGCGCGGCCGCGCCCGGCTCCCGGGCGAGGCGCGGGTCGGAGCCTACTCGGGGAGAAGCCTCGACACGATGAGGAAGGTGAGCGCCGCGACGATCGCCGAGGCGGGGATGGTCAGGATCCAGGCCCAGACGATCCGGCCGGCCACGCCCCAGCGCACCGCCGAGAGCCGGCGCGTGGCGCCGACGCCGACGATCGCCCCCGTGATGGTGTGGGTCGTGGAGACCGGGATGCCGAGATGGGTCGCGATGAAGAGGCTCGTGGCCCCGGCCGTCTCCGCGCAGAAGCCGCCGAACGGACGGAGGGCCGTGATTCGCGAACCGAGCGTGTGGACGATGCGCCACCCGCCCGACATCGTGCCGAGCCCGATCGCGACGCCGCAGACGACCGCCACCCAGCCCGGGACGTAGAAGTGATCGATCCGCCCGCTGCTGTAGAGGAGGAGCGCGATGATGCCCATCGTCTTCTGCGCGTCGTTCCCGCCGTGGCCGAGCGAATAGAGCGCGGCGGAGACGAGCTGAAGGCGCCGGAAGAGCTGGTCCACCTTTCCGGGGAGCGCTCGTCGGAAGATCCACGACGCGGCGATCGTATTCAGCCAGGCGAGCAGGAGGCCGAAGAGAGGCGCGATGACGATGAAGGCCGAGACCTTCAGGAGTCCGGGCACCACGACCGACCCGACGCCCTTCGCGGCCACCGCCCCCCCGACGAGCCCCCCGATCAGCGCGTGCGACGACGAGGTCGGAAGCCCCAGCCACCAGGTGAGGAGATTCCAGGAGATCGCCCCGACCAGCGCCGCGAGGAGGACGTGATTGCTCACGGCCTCCGTGACGATGATTCCCTTCCCCACCGTCTTCGCCACGGCCACCCCGAGGAGGAAGACC
>DATIQI010000363.1:0-12094 GCA_035470985.1 Acidobacteriota bacterium | reverse complement strand
GTGGACGACCGGAGGCCGATGCGCCCGCTCGGAAAGCTGATCGGGCAAATCGTCGCCGCGCTCTGCCTGGTCGCGTGGGGAACCTCCCACGGCTTCGTGACGAATCATCCCGCGCTGGCGGCGCTCGCCGTCTTCGGCGTGGTCGCGCTCCTGAACGCGATCAACTTCCTCGACGCGATGGACGGGATCGTGAGCGCGCTCGTCCCCGTCACGGGCCTCGGCTTCGTGGCGCTCGCGCTCCTGCACGGCGCCGACGTGGATCTCGCGCTCGCCTGGGGCGCGGTCGGGGCCGCGGCGGGATTCCTCGTCTACAACGCGCCGCCCGCGCGGATCTTCCTCGGCGACGCGGGGAGCCATCTGCTCGGGTTCGTTCTCGCGGCCCTGGCGCTGCGCGCGCTCGACGACGCGGTCACGTGGCCTCACGTCGCGGCCGTACTGGCGCTCCTCTCCTACCCCCTCTTCGACGTCGTCTTCGTGGTGGCGGCGCGTCTCGGCGAAGGCCGGCCCATCCACGTCGGAGGGGTGGACCACAGCACGCACCGACTTGGTCGGATTTGTGGACGGTGGGGCACGCTCGGGGTGATCACGCTCGCCGCGCTCGTCGGGGCCGCTGCCGGAATATGGCTTTGGGCACAAAAAAACGACCTGACGGCCTCCCTCGCAGTTGCTGGTTTGGGGCTTGGATACGCGGTTTTTGGGGCCTGGCTGGGACGCGCGCGTCCCACCTAGGGCTTCGACACTTGACAAACTTTTTTGACAGATGTATCGTACGCTTCCGTTGGGGACCATGGAGCATCAAGCGCCGGGCGAGAACGAGCGGGGCAAGGACGCTATGTCGCAGATTCCCGACCCTCCAAGAGAACATGACGCGGCCCGTGCGGACGCGGCGGAGTCCGATCCGCTCGAACGGCTGAACCGCGGTCTCAGTCAGTGGGAACGCGAGCTCCTGGCGGAGCCTCGCACCCCTACGCGTCCACGTACGGCCGATTTGGGCCGCTTCCAAGATCTCCTCCACGCCAGCCGTTCCGTCACCGGCACCCTCGACCCGAACGAGCTCCTCGTCCGCGTCGTCGACGCGATGATCCGGATCGCGAACGCCGATCGCGGCTTCCTCATGCTCATGCGCGAGGACGGCAAACTCCACTTCGAGATCGCGCGCAGCAAGGACGAGACGACGCTCCCGCCCGGCGAGTTCCAGATCTCCTGGGGCATCGCCGAGGAAGCGGCACAGCGCCACGAGACGGTCTGGGTCCCCGACGCGGTCGGCTCGTCGCTCTTCCAGGACCGGAAGAGCGTCCGCGCCCTCTCGCTCCGCACCGTCGTCGCGCTTCCGATCCTGAACGCGGGCCGCGCGCTCGGCGTTCTCTACATCGACTCGCATTCCATCACGCACGAGGTGACGGCCGAGGACATCGCGCTCCTCGAGGGATTCGCGGCGCAGGTGGCGATCGCGCTCGAGAACGCGCGCCTCCACGCGGCGCTCCGCGACACGAAGAACCGGCTGGAGATCGAGAACCTCAACCTCCGCCGCGCGCTGAAGGAGGACGTCCGCTACGGGCTCCTCGTCGGGCGAAGCTCCGCCATGACGCGCGTCGTCGAGCTGATGGAGAAGGTGATTCCGACGCAGGTCTCCGTGCTCCTGCACGGCGAGACCGGGACGGGCAAGGAGCTGGTCGCGCGCGCCATCCACATGAACGGCCCGCGGCGCGATCAGAACTTCATCGCGGTGAATTGCGGCGCGCTCCCCGAGCCGCTCCTCGAGAGCGAGCTCTTCGGCTACAAGAAGGGCGCGTTCACGGGCGCGAACGAGGATCGCGTGGGCCTCTTCGAGGCGGCCGACAACGGCACGCTCTTCCTCGACGAAGTGGGCGAGATGCCATCGAGCCTCCAGGTGAAGCTCCTGCGCGTGCTCCAGGACTCCAACATCCGCCGCGTCGGCGACACGGTCGCCCGGAAGGTGAACATCCGGCTCATCGCGGCGACGAACCGCGACCTGCGCGCCGAGGTGGACGCGGGCCGCTTCCGCCAGGATCTCTTCTACCGGCTGAACGTGGTGCCGGTCGTGCTCCCGCCGCTGCGCGAGCGGGGCGAGGACGTGCTCCTGCTGGCCCAGCACTTCCTCGATCAGTTCACGAAGCAGCAGTCGAAGCGGATCTCGGGGATGTCGCCCGAATCGCGCGAGCTCCTGCTCCGCCATCCGTGGCCCGGCAACGTCCGGGAGCTGGAGAACGCGATGGCGCGCGCCGTGGCGCTGGCGGACGAGGACGCCCCGCTCGAGCCGCACCTCTTCGGTCTGGGCGCCTCGGTGGCCCGCCGGTGGGACGGGCAGCACACGCTGCGCGAAACGATGGAAGCCGTGGAGGCCGAGACGATCCGCGAGGCGCTCCGCCAGTGCGAATCGAACGTGTCGCGCGCGGCCCGCGCGCTCGGCGTGAGCCGCCAGCACCTCCACAACCGGATGAACTTCCACGGCATCCGCCGTGCGCGGATCCTGAACGAGTCCGGGGGGCAGTGACGGACTTCGAATCCCGGCGTCTCGCGTCGCTCCGAGCCATCCTGATGCAGAGCGACGCGGAGCTTCGCGTCCACCTTCCCGAGTACTTCATCACCTACTACTCGTACCTGAACATCCTCCGCAATCCCGCGCGAATCGAGCACGTCATCCAGAAGGGGCGGGAGATGCACGCCTACCTGGAGGCCGGCGGCAAGGACGTTCTCGACCTGGGGGCCGGCTTCGGCATCGAGGCGCTCCTCGTGGCGATCTTCGGCGCCCGGCACGTGATCGCGACCGAGATCGACCACGAAATGGTCCGCGTCGGAACCTGGCTCGCCGGGGCGGTCGACCCGCCCGTCACCCACTTCGAATCGCGCTACGGCGACGGGATCGCCATGGAGTTCCCGAGCGGCTCGTTCGACGGAGTGATGGCCAATTGCGTCATCTCGCACGTCCGCGACCTGGAGGGGTTCCTGGCCGAGGCGCACCGGCTGCTGCGCCCGCGGGGCATCTTCTTCCTGAGCGACGAGAACAACTCCCTCTTCCTCCCGGCGCGGGGCCGCCGCCGGCGCGGCTGGCGGAGCATGGAGCGGGAGCCCGACGGGCCCTACTTCGCCGCGCGGCGGGCGATGGTCTCGGCCGCCTATCCGAAGCTGGGCGGCAATCAGCTCGAGGAGGCGACGCGCGTCACGCGCGGCCTCTGGGGCGAGCAGGTCGCGGCCGCGGTCGGCGAATTCCTGGAGCGGGGCCGCCTCGCGAAGGAGCCCGAATTCCGCTACCGGGATCCGCGCGACGGCCAGTACCCCGAGCGGGAGCTGAATCCGTTCTGGATGATGGGGAAGTTCCGCGACGCGGGGCTCGAGCCCGAGCTCCTGCCGGCATTTTTTTCCCGCGGGATCGAGCGCCACCCCCGGCAGGTCGTGAAGGACGTCCTCCGCTTCTTCTGCACCCGCTGGCCCGTCCTTTCGGTTTACGCCTGGCCCATCATGAGGATCCGCGGGCGAAAAGCGGGTTGACACTCCCGTAACACCCGCCTAGGCTCTGCCACCGTGCGACATGCGGCCGCCGTCATCGCGCTCCTAGCGCTGCTCTCCGCGCCGCTCCCCGTCGCCGCGTCCGCCCCCCAAACGACCCCGCCGCCCCCGCCCGAGCTTCCCGCGCCGACCGACTTCACGGCCCAGGATCGTCCCGGCGACAGCGGTGGCGCGATTCTCCTCGTCTGGAAGGACCCCGCCGCGCTCCCCGAGGGCGTGATGCTCGAGGTGCGGCGGGCGACCGATCCGGCCGACGAGTGGACCGACCTCGCGACCGTTCCGCCCGGGACCCAGCGGTACATCGACAACGCGGCCGAGGGCGGCACGGTCTACCGGTATCAGCTCCGCGTGCGGGGAGCCGAGACGCCCGACACGCTCGGCATCGCGGGCGCGGTCGGACCGGCGCTCGTCAGCGAGCCGGTCTCCTCCCGCGACAACTGGTTCCGCCCCGAGCGGCTGAACTCGCTCATCGCCTCGCTCCTCTTCATCTCGCTCATCCTCGGATCGATCCGCCACGCCCGCTCCGGGAAGGAGATCTTCATCCGGCGGATCGCCGGGCTGAACGCCGTGGACGAGGCCATCGGGCGCGCGACCGAGCTGGGCAAGAAGGTCCTCTACGTGCCCGGCATCCAGAGCATGGACGACATCCAGACCATCGCCTCGGTCGCGATCCTGGGTCACGTCGCCCGCTCGACGGCGCGGAACGGCACCGACCTCGACGTTCCGAACAAGGACCCCCTGACGTTCGTCTCGGCGCGCGAGGCCGTGAAGGCGGCCTACCTCGCCGAGGGGCGTCCCGATCTCTACAAGGAAGAGATGGTGAACTACGTCACGTACGACCAGTTCGCCTACACGGCCGCCGTCTCCGCGCGCATGATCCGCGAGAAACCGGCGGCGATCTTCCTCGTCGGGTACTTCTTCGCCGAGTCGCTCATCCTGGCCGAGACGGGGCAGTCGACGGGCGCCATCCAGATCGCCGGACAGGCCGACCCGACGCAGCTTCCCTTCTTCGTCGTCACCTGCGACTACACCCTGATCGGGGAGGAGCTCTACGCCGCCGGCGCGTACCTCTCGCGCGAGCCGATCCTCCTCGGCTCCATGCGGGGGCAGGATCTCGCCAAGGCCCTCCTGATGGTCGTCGGGCTCACGGGCATCGTGGCCGTCAGCCTCGGCTTCACCTGGTTCGTGAACCTGGTGCGGACGCAATGAACTTCGAGTTCGGCAAGGTCGCCCTCGTCGTCGTCTTCGCGCTCGTGCCGATCGTCGGCATCGCGCTCGGCATGCGGGCCCCCTCGCTTCGCAGCAAGATCCCCCTCATCGTCGCCTTCTTCGCGGGCCTGATTCCGATCGTCTCGCTCTACGTCCCGAAGCGGTTCCTCTCGGGCGACACGGGGATGAGCCCGCGTCTCGACCAGTGGCTGATCATCGTGGCCGGCTTCGCGCTCCTCCTCGGCATCACGAACGTGATCCAGAACAACAGCAAGAAGATCTCCCGCCGCGACGCGGGCTGGCCGTACGCGGCCGTGCTCCTGGCCGGACTCTTCATCATGAGCGGCTTCGCGCTCTACGGCTGGTGGACGGGGGACGGCATCGGGATCCGGGAAGACGGTTCATCCACGCCGTTCAACTGGGTCTACGAGTCGGTGTTCCAGCCCCTTCAGTCGACGATCTTCGGGCTTCTGGCCTTCTTCATCGCCAGCGCGGCCTTCCGCGCGTTCCGCGCGCGGAACACCGAAGCGACCATTCTTCTCGTCGCGGCCGCCGTCGTCATGTCGGGCCGCGTCCCCCTGCTCGAGTTCCTGGCGTTCCCGTTCCCGCCGCTCCACGAGACGGCGGCGAACGCGAGTCAGTTCATGGGCCGGGCGACGGAGTGGGTCATGGACATTCCGAACGGGGCCGCCCAGTCGGGCATCATCATCGGAGCGGCACTCGGCGCCGGCTCCATGGCGATCCGCGTGATTCTCGGGATCGAGCGCGGGTACCTCGGCCTGGGGAAGAGCGAATAGCATGACCGAGCTGCTGAAGCGCCTCCTGAATCTCGACCGCCGCTGGATCTTCCTCTTCGTGCTGGTCAGCGTGGCCACGCCGATCATCATCCCGATCGGGCTTCCGGTGACCACCACCGGCGCGACGCGGAGCGCGTTCGAGTTCGTGGAGTCGCTGCAGCCCGGGGACGTGGTCTGGCTCTCGTTCGACTACGGGCCCTCGTCCGCGCCCGAGAACGACCCCATGGCCGAAGCCTTCATGCGCCAGTGCCTGGTGAAGAAGGTCCGGGTCATCGTCACCGCGCTCTACCCCCTCGGCGGGCTGAGCCTCGCGAACGCCTCCGTGGCGCGCGTGGCGGCGGAGTTCCCGGAGGCCCAGTACGGGGTCGACTACATCAATCTGGGCTACAAGGACGGCGCGGCGGCGGTGATGCGGCGCCTCGGCGACGACATCGTCGGGGCCTTCCCGACCGAGGTGAGCGGCCGCTCGATCCTGGAATTCCCGATCATGAAGGGCGTGGACAACATCCGCGACGTGAAGCTCGTCTTCACGGCGGCGACCGGGCTGATCGGCGAGTACTGGATCACGCAGGTCCACGCGCAGTTCGGAACGCCCGTCATCATCGGTCCGACCGCGGTGAGCGCGCCGAAGTACTACGCGTTCCTGAACGCGGGCCAGCTGGTCGGCATGCTGGGCGGCATGAAGGGCGCCGCCGAGTACGAGAAGCTCCTCGCGGCGAAGCACCCGAAGCTCCGCGAGTTCTACGGCTCGACGCTCCTCTTCACCGCCACGAAGGGGATGGACGGCCAGACGGTGCTCCACGCGGTGATCCTGATCTTCATCGTGCTCGGGAACATGGCCTACTTCAGCGGGCGGCCGCGGAAGGCGGGGAGGTAGGCATGGAATTCGTCGGCGTCGGCACCTGGCTGGCCGCCTTCCTCACGCTGGCCGCGCTCTCGTTCCTCTACAAGGACAACCCCTTCTTCCGGTTCGCCGAGAGCCTCTTCGCGGGCGTCTCGCTCGGCTACTACGTCGGCATCGTTCTGAACCAGACGCTGGAGCCGAACCTCTTCACGCCGATGCGCGAGGACTTCCTGAACAACTGGGACCTCCTCGTGCCCGGGCTGATGGGGCTCATGCTCTACGTCCGGTCGGTGCCGCGGATCGGCTGGATCTCGCGCTACTCGCTGGCGATCTACGTCGCCTACTACATCGGGGTGGAGTTCACGCGGAAGATCCACGGGGAGGTGCTCCCCCAGATCGCGCGGACGATGCAGCCGCTGGCGGCCTTCGACGGCCCGACGCTCGTCTCGCTGGTCTTCATCGTGGGGGTCTACAGCGTCCTGGTCTATTTCTTCTTCTCGAAGGAGCAGAACGCCGTCACGAGGCCGCTGGCGCGGCTGGGCGTCTGGTTCCTGATGGTCTCCTTCGGCGCGGCCTTCGGATTCACGGTGATGGGCCGCATCGCGCTCCTGATCGGGCGCCTGAACTTCCTCATTCTGGACTGGATCTATCCGACGATCGGCCTGTAGCCGGTCGCGTCTCCGTTCGTCCCTCCGCGGCCTCGGGCCGCTCCTTCAAGTTCACCATCGGCACCGTCGTCCTGTTTCCGGCGGGGTAGTCCACCGTCACCACGTCGCGGAGCGCCGCGATGCGGTGCGTGAGGTTCGCGATCGCCTCGGTGGCCGCGCGGATACGCTGCACCTTCTCGCGCGCGTCGGACGGGAGGTTCGGGAGGACGTGCAGGAGCTGCGCGTTTCCCTGGATCACCTGGAGCGGGTTGTTGATCTCGTGGTTCAGGGCGACCGCCATGGCCGAGACCGCCTTCATCCGCTCCACCCGGAGCCGCTCGTCGGACGCCTGATGGAGGGCGAGGGCGTTCCGGACCTTGATCGGGAGCTGGAACCGGATGTCCCACTCGGTCAGCGGCTTCATGAAGTAGTCCACCGCGCCCAGCTCGAGGCTCCGCTCCACGTCCTCCGGGGACGTGGACGCGCTCGCCACGATGACCGGCACGTTCCGCAGGCGCTCGTTCGACGCGATCGACGCCAGGACGTCGAAGCCGTTCGGCTGCGGCATCATCAGATCGAGTAGAACCAGATCCACCGCCTCCCCGGCCAGGAGGCGCATCGCCTCCTCGCCCGTCTCGGCCTCCAGGAAGAGATAGTCGCCCTGGCGGAGGACCATCCGGAGGAGCTTGCGGTGGTGCGGTTCGTCGTCAACGACCAGCAGGCGGTGCGGCATGGCTTCCTCTCTGCAAGAGCGAGCGGACCCGGGCGAGGAGGTCGTCCGAGTTCACGATCGGCTTCGACACGTAGTCGTCGGCCCCCGAGTCGGCGAGGAACTTCTCGCGCGATCCCTTCATGGCGTGGGCGGTCGCGAGAAGCACCGGCACGCGGCGGGCGACCGGGTCCGATTTCAGGGCGCGCGTGATCGTGAGCCCGTCCACCGGGACGCCGTTCCAGCTGCTGTTCGAGAGCGAGACGTCCATGACGATCAGGTCGGCCAGGCCGCCCCGCGCCCGCGTCAGGACGAGCGACGGGTCCTCCGTCACCGTGACCTCGTAGCCCGCCTTGCGCGCCAGGATCATCTCGAAGAGTCTGGCGTTCATCGGGTCGTCCTCGACGACCAGGATTCGCTGGTTCATTGGCTTCCCCCGATCCCTCAGCCGTCGCTTCCGGGCGCCGGCGCCGGCGCGGGCGCGCGCTCGGTCGAGGCGGAGGCCGCCGGGAACGTGAGCCGGACCTGCGTCCCGCGATTCGTCCCCTCGCTCTCCACCACGATCGCCCCGCCCATCCGCTCCACGAGCCCCTTCGTGATCGCGAGGCCGAGCCCCGTTCCGGGGCGCCGCCGCGTGTAGGAGCCGTCCATTTGCGCGAACTTCGAGAAGAGCTTCGACTGCCGGTCGCGCGGGATCCCGACGCCCGTGTCGGTGACGACGACGCAGACCTCGTCGCGGTCGGCGTCGCGCCAGGCCCGGATCGCCACCTCGCCCTGGTCGGTGAACTTCACGGCGTTCCCGACCACGTTCAGGAGGACCTGGCGCATGCGCGACTCGTCGTGGAGCACGGGGAGCTCGCCCTCGGGGAGCTCGACCCGGAGCGCGAGCCCCTTGCCGCCCGCCACCGACCGGACCGAATCGGCGGCCGCGCGGATCGCGCCCCGGGCGTCGCCCGCGGCCAGCCGCAGCTCGATCGCTCCCGCCTCCATCTTGGCGAGATCGAGGATGTCGTTCAGGACCGCGAGGAGATGCTCCGCGCTCTCCCGGATGGTCTTCGCGAAGCCGCGCGTCTCTTCCGGCGACTCCGCCGCGCCCTGCTCGATCAGAGTGGAGAAGCCGATGACGCCGTTCAGAGGCGTGCGGAGTTCGTGCGACGTGTTGGCCAGGAACTGCTGCTGCGCCTGCTGGGCGGCCTCGAGCCGCGCGTTCGCCTTCTGGAGCTGCCCGTTCAGACGGCGGAGCTCCTCCGTGTGGTGGCGAAGCGCCGCCTCGCGCTCCCGCCGCTCGGTGACGTCGCGTCCCACCACCAGCCGCGCCGACTCGCCCGTCTCCGGGTGCGCGATGGTGGCGACCGTCGCCTCGCAGGGGAAGGTCCGCCCGTCGCCGCGACGCAGGAGGAGCGCCACCCGCTCGGCGCCGCCTTCGCGGATCGCGTCGCCGCGCGCGAAGGGCCGGCCGGTCGCCTCCTCCGCCGCGAATTCCGAGACCGAACGTCCCTTCAGCGATCCCGGGGCCGCGGCCAGTGCCCGCTCGGCCGCCTCGTTCAGGTCGGTGACGACGCCCGCGGCGTCGAGGACGAGGACCAGCTCGGCGCTGCTGTGGAGGTACGACGCCAGCATCCGGTCGCGCCGCTCCATCCGGAGCCGCTTCAGGCCGACGGCGAGCTGCGCGGCCGTCCAGCGGACGAGTGCCAGCTGGTCGGGCTCGAAGCCCCGCCGCCGCGGCACGAAGCACTGGAGGACGCCGACGGCCTCCTCCCGGTCGGTGAGCGGCACCGAGACGACGATCGGATCGGAGCCGAGACCCTCCGTCGCCGTGGCGAAGAGATAGTCGGGCGTCGAGCCCGGCTCCCGCGCCACGATCGTCTCGAGGAGCCAGGCCGCGCGCGACGCGGGCGACTGGGCGTCGGGTCCGATCGGATCGGGCTGCAGCTCCACGGCCGCGCCAGCGGGGAGACCCCGCGTCGCGGTCAGCTTGAAGACCTTCGTTCGGTCATCCCGCCGGTAGATGGCCCAGTAGGCGAGACCGGTCCCCTCGGCGATCACCCCGAGGGCGCAGCGAATCAGCTCGTCCTCGCCGTCGAGGCGCTCTAGCGTCTCGCCGACGCGGTAGATCGTCAGCTGCGCCTGGAGATTGCGGACGCGCTCCAGCTCGCCGAAGCGGCGGCGGAAGGCGAGGAGGCCGAGGAGGATCGTCGCCGCGAAGACAGCGGCGCCGAACGCCGTGGCCGCGTGTCCGCGAACCTCGGGCGGAACCCCGAGCGCCTCGCCGGGGGTCAGCTGGTAGGCCGAGTAGCCGAGCACCGACGCGATGAAGGCGACGCCGAACGCGTAGGTACGGGCGAGGCGCCCGCGCAGCTCCTCGCGGCTCTCCGCCGCCGACGGCAGGAGCGACGCGGCACTCGGCTTCTTGGACGGCGTCTTGGGCACGAATCGTCTCCTCGGGGGGAATTCGGGTGCGCGAAGAGATGTATCGGCATGCGGGGAAAGGAACTGGAGCGGGAAGCGGTGGTTCTACCAAGGGATGCGTTTCGGTAGCGTAAACAACGACAAGGGATTATCATGGGCGGCCATGATTCGGCCCCCCAATTCCCGCGACTCCCGGCTCCGCATCGCCGCCGTTCTCCTCCTGGCCCTCGGCCTGGCCTCGGGGTGCTCCACCAAACGGGACAAGATCCTCGGGAACGAGCGGCTCCTCCGAGGCGACGAGGGGTTCGGCACCACGACCCGCTCGACCGTGAATCCGGACCGCGACACCTACGCCTCGCCCGGGACGGCCAATTTCGGGCCCACGCTCGTCGTCGGGGCGAGCGGGACCTTCGAGGCCCGCTCCTTCTTCCGTGTCTCGACCTGGAGCATCCCGGACACGAACGACGTGAGCGTCGTCATCCAGTCGATCACCTTCGAAGCGCGCGCCGACACGCTGGCCGTGAGCGACGCGTCGAATCTCTTCGTGACCGTCGCCACGACCGCCGGACCGCCCGAGTTGACCTGGCCCGGCGTCTCCCCCTTCACCGAGCTGGGGACGGCGCAGGCGGAAGCCGGCGCGCTGGTTCGGATCCCGATCGCACTCACCGCCTACGACTCGATCCGAGCGTGGGCCGCGACGCCCTCGCGGCTCCCCGGACTGATGCTCTACTACGTCGGCGGCACCGGCGTGATCGGGCTCGAGGCGGGGAAGGCGGTGATCAAGATCGCCTACACGCGCACCGTCTCCGGATCGCCGGTTCCCGACACCCTGACGACCGCGACCTCCGACGACTTCTACCTCCATCCGCTCGACGCTCCCGTGCCGACGGGAAGCGAGACGACGCTCGTCCTCGGCGGGCTCTACGAAGAGGGCGTCCCGATCCGATTCCCGGCGACGCCCGTCGCGGAAGGATCCACCGTGAACGAGGCGACGCTTCGCCTTCGGGTCTCGCCGTCGAGCCCGATCTTCCCGACCGGGAGGAGCGTCGTCCTGGAGGTCCGGCGGCTGAAGAGCGCCTGGCTCGAAACGGTCACGGGCCAATCGGCGCTCGATCCCGACACAAGCGCCGTCTTCGCCTCGGCGACCGTGGCCTATCGGAGCGCCGCGGACAGCGTGATCTCCATCACGCTCCCCCAGTCGATCGTCCGCGACTGGACCGCCGCGGGCGGCCTGAACGAAGGGCTCCTCGTCACCGCGAGGAACGGGAATCGCGCGCCGCGTCTTCTCATCGGCTCGCGCGAGTCGTCGCTCCCGGCCGAGCTCCGGGTCAGCATCACCACGCCGCCGCCGGGGAGGTTCTGAGCCGATGATCCGCCGTTCCCTCCGGATCGCCGCCGTCTGGCTCGCCGCCGCGGGCGCGCTCGCGCCGGCCGCGGAGGCGAGCTCGGTCTACGCGGTGGGCGGCCTCGGCGAGCCCTTCCAGGTGCCGGCGACCCCTTTCACCTGGGCCTGCCCGCCGAGCTTGCCTTCGGTGCCGACTTCGCGGGCCACGCGACTGACTTCTGACGCAAAAGCGTTGAGTTGGTCCACCATGGTGTTGATGGTGTCCTTCAGCTCGAGAATTTCGCAGCGCACGTCGACGGTGATCTTCTTGGACAAGTCGCCGTTCGCCACCGCTGTCGTCACCGCCGCGATGTTACGCACCTGCGCGGTGAGGTTACCCGCCATCGAATTCACCGAGTCGGTCAAGTCCTTCCACGTCCCGCCGACTCCCTTCACGACGGCCTGGCCGCCGAGCTTGCCTTCGGTGCCGACTTCGCGCGCCACGCGAGTCACTTCCGCCGCGAATTATGAGAGCTGGTCCACCATCGTGTTGACGGTGTTCTTCAATTCCAAAATTTCGCCTTTGACGTCGACCGTAATCTTATTGGACAAGTCGCCATTCGCCAC
>DATIQI010000362.1:0-2408 GCA_035470985.1 Acidobacteriota bacterium | reverse complement strand
GTCTCCTCCTGGCCGGTGACCACGACCTCGGACGGCACGGCGGCGCGGGCGCCGGCGAACCTGGTGTGGGACGTGCGGGCCACGCTGTCCACCACCGACAACCCGGTGTCGGTGCGGGCGGTGCTGTCCGACGGGTCGGCGACGTGGATCAGCGACGCGCCGACCCTCCTGCGCGTCCTTGTAACCCTTCGCGTACTCCTTCTCCGCGAACGCCTTGTTCTTCGCGGTCTCGTCGGACGGAGCCGCGGCCTCGGTGGCCTCCGTGGACGACCGGGGCGGCGAGGGGGCCGCCGAGGCACCCGGCGCGAGCAGGGCATGGACCGCGAACACCGCGGCGATTCCGGCGAGGGCGAGCGGGATCCCGGCGAGGCGTCGGTGCCGGGCCGGGGCGGCGTGACGGGCGGGAGCCATCGGCGAATCCTCCGGAGCGATGTTCAGGAACGATGGGCGGGCGCCGAGGAGCGGGCCCGCGCGCGAACGGACCCCGAGCCTACCAGAGCCGGGCGAATCGCGGTATCCTGCCCAGGTTATGCCCTCGGTTTCGAAGACGATGCTCTTCTCGCGGACGCGCGGCCGGCTTCGCGCCGCGTTCCTCGCCGCGGCCGGATATCTGCTCGTGAGCGCGCTCCCCGCGTGGGCTTCGGGAGCCGACGATCCCGTCGTCCCGCTCCTTCTCGCGCTCGCCGTGATCCTCGGCGCGGGCAAGCTCGGCGGGTGGCTGGCCGTTCGGGTCGGTCAGCCCGCGGTGCTCGGCGAGCTCCTCTTCGGAATCGTCCTCGGCAATCTCACGCTCCTCGGCTGGGGCGCGTTCGAGCCGATGAGACACGACCCCTTCCTCGCGGTCCTCTCGAGCCTCGGCGTCATCGTCCTCCTCTTCGAAGTGGGCCTCGAGTCGACGGTCGGGCAGATGCTTCGGGTCGGTCCCTCCTCGCTCCTGGTCGCGCTCCTCGGCGTGGTCGCCCCCTTCGCGCTCGGATGGGGCGTCGGGATCTGGCTCCTCCCCGAGTCGTCCGAGTACGTGCACGCATTCCTCGGCGCCGTCCTCACGGCCACGAGCGTCGGGATCACCGCGCGCGTGCTCCGCGACCTGAACGAGTCCCGGAGCGACGAAGCCAAGATCATCCTGGGCGCGGCCGTGATCGACGACATCCTCGGCCTCATCATCCTGGCCATCGTGAGCGGGATCATCACGGCGGCCGACCAGGGCTCCACCCTGTCGTTCGGATCGATCGCCTGGATCACGGCGAAGGCGTTCGGCTTCGTCGCCGTCGCGATCGGAGTCGGCGCGGCGATCGCCCCGATCGCGCTCCGCCTCGCCGCGCGGATCCGCGTGCCGGGAATCCTCCTCACGTCGGGGCTCGTCTTCTGCTTCCTCCTCTCCTACCTGGCGGCGATGGTCGGGCTGGCGCCGATCGTCGGCGCCTTCGCGGCCGGGCTGGTCCTGGAGGCCGCCTTCTTCGACGGCTTCGACGAGATGCGCCACACGTCGCTCGAGGCGCTCCTCCATCCGATCTCCACCTTCCTCGTTCCCATCTTCTTCGTGCTGACGGGCCTGCGCGTCGATCTCTCCGTCTTCGGGGATGCGCGCATCCTCGGGCTCGCCGGCGCGCTGATCGCCGTGGCCTGGATCGGGAAGCAGGCCTGCATGTTCGGCGTGCTCCAGAAGGGCGTCGACCGGCTGACGGTCGGCCTCGGCATGGTGCCGCGCGGCGAAGTCGGACTCATCTTCGCGAGCATCGGCGCGTCGCTCACCATCGCGGGCGAGCGCGTCGTCACGCCGGCCACGTACGCGGCCGTCGTCATCATGGTCATCGTCACGACGCTGGTCACGCCGCCGGCGCTTCAGTGGAGTCTGAAGCGCGTCCGGGGCCGTGCCGGCGCGTCGAAAGGGGTTTCATGAGATTCCTGGTTCTGGGCGCCGGATTGCAGGGATACGCCGCCGCGCACGATCTCGCGCGGGCAGACGGAGTGGGCGAGGTGGTCTTCGCGGACGTGGACATGGAGCGGGCCGAAGGGGCGGCGGCGCGGCTTCGCGCGCTCCCCGAGTGCCGCGCCGCGGTGCGCGCCGAGCGGCTCGACGTGAGCAACGAGCCGCGGCTGGCGGAGCGGCTTCGCGGTTACGACGTCGTGATCTCCGCCGTCCCCTACTTCCTGAATCTGCAGCTCACGCGCGCGGCCATCGAGGCGCGCGTCTCCTTCTGCGACCTGGGCGGGAACACCGATCTCGTCCGCGAGCAGGAACGGCTCGATCCCGAGGCGAGGGCCGCGGGCGTGACGATCATCCCCGATTGCGGCCTCGCGCCGGGCATGGCCAACGTCCTTGCCGCCGCCGCGCGCGGGCGGAACTCGGTACGCACCGAGTCCCAGTTCACGCCGTTGAAGGTGCGATCGAAATGCGTGTCGCGGAC
>DATIQI010000361.1:0-7565 GCA_035470985.1 Acidobacteriota bacterium | reverse complement strand
GACTTCGCCCTTCGATTTCACGGTGAGATTCTGATTGAGGTCGCCCTCGGCGACCGCCGTCACAACCTTCACGATGCCGCGCACCTGTTCGGTGAGGTTGGCGGCCATGACGTTGACCGTGTCGGTCAAGTCCTTCCACGTGCCCGCGACGCCCGGCACCACAGCCTGGCCGCCGAGCTGGCCTTCGGTGCCGACTTCGCGCGCAACGCGCGTCACCTCCGAGGCGAATGAACGGAGCTGATCGACCATCGTATTGACGGTGTTCTTCAGCTCGAGAATTTCGCCCTTCACATCGACCGTGATCTTCTTCGAGAGGTCGCCGGCAGCCACGGCTTTCGTTACGTCGGCGATGTTGCGGACCTGGCCCGTCAGGTTCGAGGCCATGAAGTTCACGGAGTCGGTGAGATCCTTCCACGTGCCGGCGACGCCGCCGACGTCGGCTTGCCCGCCCAGCTTGCCTTCGGTACCCACTTCGCGGGCCACGCGGGTCACTTCCGAGGCGAACGAACGAAGCTGATCGACCATCGTATTGATCGTGTTCTTGAGCTCCAGAATTTCGCCCTTTACATCCACCGTGATCTTGCGCGAGAGCCTCCGCGCGAGGGCCGAGATCGCGCCCGCCGCCTGCGCGGGGTCGGAGGTCTGCGCCGCGCGCGCCAGCATCACCTCGAGCGCGGCGGGGCCCGTGACGTCGCCCAGCGCGTCGGCGAGTCCGCCCCTGAGAAACGCCGGAAGGAGATCGAGCGCGCCCGCGATGGCGGGGACCGCGCGGTCGCCGCGCACCTTCAGAAGCGCGATGGCCGCGCCCTGCACGACGCCCGTCGAGGAGTCCTCCAGCGCCCGCGTGAGCGCCGGAGCGGCCGTGGAATCGCCCAGTTGCCCGAGCGAGACGGCCACCTGCCAGCGGACGTGGGGATTCGGGTCGACGAGGTGCGGGAGGAGGGTGCGCGTCTCGCGCGCCACCCCGAGGGCGCCGACCGCGAGCGCCGCGTTCACCCGGACGCGCCAGGCGGGGTCGTGCATGAGGGCGCCGAGCCGGGCCGCCGCCGTGGAGTCGCGGATCTCCCCGAGCGCGCGCGCGGCGAACGACCGGACCACGGCGTCCTTGTCGGAGGAGAGCGTCCTCAGCGCCTTCGCCGCCCGCGCGTCGCCGATCCGGCCGAGCGCGTAGGCCACGCGCCAGCGCGTCTCGGCGCGCGCGTCGCGGGCGACGGCGAGCAGGGGCGCGACGAGCGTGGAGTCGCGGAGGCGCGCCGCGGCGAGCGCGGCGGCCTGCCGCTCGGTGGGGCGCGTGGAGCGAACCGAGGAGGCGATCGGACGGGCCGCGGCGTGGGAGCCGAGGTAGCCGATCGCCGTCACCAGCGCCACGCGCGTCGGAACGTCGGTCTCGGTGGCGAGGCGCGCGGCGAGGGCGCCGACCGCCGTGGAGTCGCCGGCCAGCCCGACGGCGAACGCGGCCTCCCGGCGGACCGCGGGCGACGGATCGCGAAGCACGGCGAGGAGCGCCGGTACGCTGCCCCGCTCGCCGACGTGGCCGAGGGCCCGCGCCGCGCGCGCGCGGATGGCCGGCGTCGCGGGCGGACGCGCGAGGGCCGAGAGTCCGGTCGTGTCGCGGGCCCCCTCGAGGCGCAGGATGGCCGCTTCCTGTTCGCGCGGCGTCGTGGCGGCGATCGAGAGCGCGGGAACGGCCGAGGCCGCGACCGCCGCGGCGAGGACCGCCGGGGCGAGCCACGCCCCGGCGCGGAGCGCGCGGGAAGAGGTCAGACGGAAGCGCATCGTTCCTCCGAACGGGTCGGCTGGAGTATGGGCCACGCGGCGTCGAGGACGGCCGCGGGTTCGATCGATTCGAGCGAGGCGTCCGCGGCCCGCACGGAGCGGACGGTCGCGCCGACTGGGGCCCACTCGCGCGGGTCGCTCCAGCCGTAGATTCCGACCGTCGGCGCGCCCACGGCGCCCGCCAGGTGGAGCGGGCCCGTGTCGTTGCCGACGTAGAGCGCCGCGCGAGCGAAGCGCGCCGCGAGCATGGAAATCGTCTCGCCGCGCACGACCGGTAGCGGGCGGCCGAGGGCCTCGGAGACCGCCGCCACCGTGCCGGCGTCCTGCGGCCCTTCGAGGAGCTGGACGTCGAGCCCGCGCGCGAGGAGGTCCCGCGCCACGGCCGCGAAGCGTGGGGCCGGCCAGCGGTTCTTCAGCTTGCCGGCTCCGGGGTGGAGATAGACGGCCCCGCGGGGAGCGCGCGCGACCAGTTCGGCCGGGGCGAGATAGTAGGGCGGAGGAGGCGTCCGCTCCGCGCCGAGCGCGCGCGCGAGCGCCATCGAGACCTCCGACTGGTGCACGGGGCCCCCGGGAAAGGGCACGACGCGCGTGAGCCGCGCGGCATCCCGCTCCCCCCACCGCGCCGCGTCGAATCCGATCCGCTCGCGCGCGCCCGACCAGGCGACCAGGAGGGCTCCGCTTCGGGAGTACGAGACGGTGGAGAACGCCACGGCCGTGTCGGGCCGCGGCCCGCGGCGGAGCGCCGCTCCGACCGTCCCGACGAAGTTCCTCGTATCCACGACGCGGATCTCGTCGGCCCACGGCTGGTCCAGCACGGCGGCGGCGTTCTGGCGGCCGACGATCAGGGTCAGGCGGGCGTCGGGGAATCGTTCGCGGACGGCTCGAATGGCGGGGACGTTGAGGAGGAGATCGCCGAGCTGGTTGTGGGTGCGGTAGAGGTGGATCCGGCGCGGCGCGGAGTCCCCCATCGTCCGAGGGTCAGACCTCGGTGGGCTCGTCGGGGTTCGCTTCGCCCCGCTTCGCCTTCATCTTCTCCAGCTCGAGCACCTTGATGAGGCGGTCGTGGCAGTCGACGGGCATCGGGGGGTGGTCCACGTGGCGGTAGAGCTTCACGGTCATCGTGATCGTGTCGAACTCGGCGCGGCAGTCGGTGCACTTGCCGATGTGGCGCTCCATCTCCACCACGATTTCCTGCTTCAAGTCCGCGTCCACGTACGACGAAAGCGATTCCAGGACCTCCTTGCAGGTCATCATGGCCGTGCTCCCATGGTTCCTCGCGCGCGGACGTCGTTGAAGAAGTGCGTGAGCCGATTGCGGACCTTCAGACGGGCCCGGTGGAGCCGCGACTTCACGGCCGCGACGGAGAGGTCGAGGATCTCCGCGACTTCCGCGTTCGAAAGCCCCTCCACGTCCCGGAGCACGAAGACCTGTCCGAATTCCGGGGGGAGGGATTCGATCGCGTCGTTCATCGCCCGTCGGGTCTCCTCGTTCAGCAGCTGCTCGACCGGGCCGGGGGCCCAGTCGGCGATATTGATCGGCGCCTCCCGCTCGTCGGCGTCCTCGATGGAGACCGTCGGGAGCTGCTTCTTCCGAAGCCGCATCAGCGCGGAGTTCGCCGTGATGCGGTAGATCCACGTGGAGAAGGTCGAGTTTCCCTTGAACGACTTGAGCCCGCGATAGGCCCGGAGGAACGTGTCCTGGAGCACGTCCTCGGCGTCCTCGGGATTGCGGAGCATCTTGATGCCGAGGCTGTAGACCTTCGACTCGTACCGCTCCACCAGCTCGCCGAACGCCCGTTCGTCGTCCGCCTGGGCGCGACGCACGAGTTCCTCGTCCGGGAGCTTCTTCAGTTCCTGGGCCACCGTTACCTCGTGTAAGGACGCAAGAATGCCGGCTCGGGTTCGGGAAACCTTTGGAGTCTGGGGGTGGTCCCGAGGGGGTGTCAAGCGCCGCCGGCCCGATCGAGCCAGCGGGAGGACCGCTAGACGCGGCCGAAAGCGGGTGTGTTGGAGGGGGTGGCCTGGACCGCGGGGCGGGGCTCGGTGCGGTCGATCTTGTGGCGGCGCATCTTGCAGCGGAGGCTGCCGCGGCCGACGTGAAGGAGCTTCGCGGCCTCGACGACGTTGCCGTTGGTCCGCGCCAGAGCGCCCTCGATCGCGGCCTTCTCGAGCGCCAGGAGCGAGAGGCCGTCCGCCGGGAAGCGAAGTCCGATGTCGGCGAGGCTCGGCGAGTCGGCCGAGAGGCCGGAGCCGACCCTGGGAAGCGCCAGCTCGGCGACGCCGATCTCGGGGGTCTTCGCGAGGAGCACCGCGCGCTCGATGACGTTTCCCAGCTCCCGTACGTTTCCGGGCCAGGGGTAGCGCGAGAGCTCGCGCTCCGCGGCGGCGGAGAGATTCGCCTCGCGGCCGAGCTTCCGGGCGACCCGCTCGCACGCCGACCGGGCGAGGAGCGCGACGTCGGCCCCACGGTCGCGGAGCGGCGGCACCACGATCGGGACGACGTTCAGTCGGTAGTAGAGATCCTCGCGGAAGCGGCCCTGGCGGACCTCGCCCGAGAGATCGCGATTCGTCGCGGCCAGGATGCGGACGTCCACGGGGATGTCCCGGGTGCCGCCGACCCGCCGGACGATCTTCATGTCGAGGAACTTGAGGAGTTTCGCCTGGAGCGTCAGGGGCAGCTCGCCGACCTCGTCCAGGAAGACCGACCCGCCCTCGGCGGCTTCGAAGAGCCCCACCCTCTGCTGCGTCGCGTCCGTGAAGGCGCCCTTCTCGTGCCCGAAGAGCTCCGATTCCAGCAATTCGCGCGGAATGGCGGCGCAGTTGATCTCGAGGAAGGGTCCCTTCGCGCGCGGGCTCTCGCCGTGGATGGCGCGGGCGAAGAGCTCCTTGCCGACGCCGCTCTCGCCGAGGATCAGGACCGACGTGGCGCTGGAGAGCGAGACCGACTGGGCCAGCTCGATCGCGTGGCGGATGGACGGGCTCTCGCCCAGGATCCGGTCGAAGCGGAACTCCTCGCGGACGCGGGAGGTCTCGCGTTGCTCGCGGGCCTGCTGCACGGCGCTCCGGCCGGCGGCCTTCAGGAGTCCGTCCACCGCGTCGTAGCGGATCGGCTTCAGGTAGACGTTCCGGATCCCCAGCTCGTTCATTTCCGCGGCCTCGGCCGCGTACGTGCGGTCGAGCCAGGCGGCGAGCTGCATCCGGGGCCAGTGCTCCTTCAGCCTCCGCACCGCGTCGCGGCGCTCGGCAAAGCCTGGCATGGAAGAATTGCGGCCGGACCCCAGGGTTCCGTCCCCGAAATCGAGAATCGCCAGCGAGCACATTTCCTCCCCCCCGCGGGAAAGGAAATCCTCCACACGATCCGCGACCTGCACCGCGCACTTCTGCGTGGCGATGTGATCGACCAGAGCATCCCGCTCCGGTCCGGCCGGCATGATGAGTACGACGTTGAGATTCAAGTCGTTGCGTTCCCCCGTCGGCGGGACGCCCCCGTGGCGCCTGACCCGGTGCGTGGGCCTGCCGTGACGAGAGAGGTATCGGCCCTTGCCGGATTGTTGCTTAGCGGATTTTCGGGGGTGCTTCGGAGGATTCTTCCGGGGCGCCCGTCGGGGCGCCCCGGTCGAGGGACGGGGAGGCTAGATGTGGCAGGAGCGGATGCCGCGCTTGGCGAGGTACTGCTGGTGGTACTCCTCGGCGCGCCAGAAGGTCGAGGCCGGCACGATCTGCGTCACGATCGGCCGACGGAATCGCCCCGCCTCGGAAAGGCTCGCTTTGGAGGCCATCGCCGCGGCTTCCTGCTCCGGCGAATGCGTGAAGATCACGGAGCGGTACTGCTCCCCGACGTCCGGGCCCTGCCGGTTCGGAGTCGTCGGGTCGTGGTTCTCCCAGAAGACCTGCAGCAGCGTCTCGTAGGAGACCTGGGTCGGGTCGTAGGTCACTTCCACCCCCTCGGCGTGGCCCGTGCGCCCCGAGCAGACCTCTTCGTAGGTCGGGCGTTCGGTCTCGCCGCCGACGTAACCGACGGCGGTGTCCACGACGCCGCGAACGTTGCGGAACGTCTCCTCGACGCCCCAGAAACATCCCGCGGCGAAGGTGGCCTTCTGCAGCGTGACGGCCTTCATGGCGTGCGGCTCCTTTCGGGGGACGAAGCCCACCGGCTGGCGGGGCTTCGCACATCGCTTGGACGCCGGCTCCCGATGTCTGGATTCGGTCGCTCTCGATGGGCTTCCGGTCGTACGGACTTCGATTCGGCTCCGTCACCTTGTACTACGAGCGCGAGTCCGCGGCGAGACAAACCGGCGACGGACGTGATTCCAGACGCCGCGGTCCGCTCTTCGTGAATGCGAGAACGCCCCGGCGGGTTTCCCCGCCGGGGCGCGATCGATGTGAATCGGGCTCGGCCGGGGAGGCGGCTACTTCACCACCTCGTAATCCGCGTCCACCGCGCCGTCCTCGCCGCCCTTCTTCCCCTTCGGGCCTTCGCCCGCGGGTCCGCCGGGTCCGCCCGTCTCCGGACCGCCCATCCCGGGACCGCCCGCGCCGCCCATGTCCGGACCGCCCGGCCCGCCCGCCTTCGCGGCCTCCGCGTAGAGCTTCGAGGAGACCTCGTTCCACGTCGTGGTCAGGGCGTCGCTGGCCGCCTTGATGCTGGAGACCTCGCCGCGCTCGATCGCCTTCTTCAAGGCGTCGGTCGCGCTCTCGACCTTGGCCCGCGACTCGGCATCCACCTTGTCGCCCAGGTCCTTCACCTGCTTCTCGGTCTCCCAGACGAGCGCGTCGGCCCGGTTCTTCGTCTCGACCTCCTCGCGCCGCGTCTTGTCCTCGTCCGCGTGCGACTCGGCGTCGCGGACCATCTTCTGGATCTCCTGCTCGGTCAGGCCGCCCGACGCCTCGATCCGGATCTTCTGCTCCTTGCCGGTCGCCTTGTCGCGCGCCGTCACGTGGAGGATCCCGTTCGCGTCGATGTCGAACGTCACCTCGATCTGCGGGATGCCGCGCGGCGCCGGCGGAATGCCGGTCAGCTGGAACCGGCCGATCGTCTTGTTGTCGTTCGCCATCGGACGCTCGCCCTGCAGCACGTGGATCTCCACCTGCGGCTGGTTGTCCGAGGCCGTCGAGAAGGTCTCGCTCTTCTTCGACGGAATCGTCGTGTTCCGCTCGATGAGGCGCGTGAAGACCCCGCCCAGCGTCTCGATGCCGAGCGAAAGGGGCGTCACGTCGAGCAGGAGGACGTCCTTCACCTCGCCGCCCAGCACGCCGCCCTGGATGGCCGCGCCGATGGCGACGACCTCGTCCGGGTTCACGCCGCGGTGCGGCTCCTTCCCGAAGTACGCCTTCACCGTCTCCTGCACCTTCGGCATGCGCGTCGCGCCGCCGACCAGGATGACCTCGTCGATCTCTCCGGGCTTCAGCCCGGCGTCCGAAAGGGCCTTCTTCACCGGCTCCACCGTGCGCTGGATGAGATCGTCCACCAGCTGCTCGAACTTCGCGCGCGAGAGCGTCACGTTCAGGTGCTTCGGACCGCTCGCGTCGGCCGTGATGAAGGGCAGGTTGACGTCGGTCTGCGTGGCGCTGGAGAGCTCGATCTTGGCCTTCTCGCAGGCCTCCTTGAGGCGCTGCAGGGCCATCGCGTCCTGGCGCACGTCGATGCCCGACTGGGCCTTGAACTCCTCGGCCACGTACTTGATCAGGGCCTCGTCGAAGGGGCCGGGCGCCAGGCTGGGCACGAGCTACCTCTACTCCGACAAGACCAGCCTCTACCTCAATTACGCGCTGGAAAACGAGCGCGCCGAC
>DATIQI010000360.1:0-2989 GCA_035470985.1 Acidobacteriota bacterium | reverse complement strand
GGTTGAAACTGAAGTAGTACCGGAAGCACGAAAGCCAACGCCTGTACCACATCGCCAGCTTACCAATGCACGGTTAAATGCAGCAACAGCGGCAGTGTTAGTTGCAAAACTTGTGTTGAATTGAAATGTGTAACCACCAATACCATCGAGGTTTCGCAAATAATATCGTTGACGTGTTGCAGCAGCAAAACCAAAGAGATCGCTTGGTCGGCATCAAGAACGTCACGATCAACGAGCCCTTCTTCGTGGGCCATTTTCCGGGGCATCCCATCATGCCCGCGGTGCTCATCGTGGAGGCGATGGCGCAGTGCGGCGGCGTGCTCCTGCTGAACCGCGTGGAGCGACCGAAGGACAAGCTCGTCTACTTCATGGGCATCGACAACGCGAAGTTCCGCAAACCGGTGCGGCCGGGCGACCAGCTGCGGTTCGAGCTGACCCTGCTGCGCCTGAAGCAGCGCATCTGCAAGATGGAGGGAAAGGCCTACGTCGATGGAGATCTCGTCGCGGAAGCAGAGCTCCTCTCCAGCATCGTTGACCGGAATCCCTGAGGTCGACCGTCTCACCGGGACGTGGGCCCGCCCGATCGGGGCGGTGGTCCCGCTCCCCGAGCGGGACGCCAAACCCAGGATTCATCCGACGGCGATCGTGGAGCGAGGGGCGGAACTCGGGCCCGGGGTGGAGATCGGCCCCTACTCCTACGTCGGTCCGCACGTCACGCTCGGCGCCGGCACCTCGGTCGGGCTCCACGCCATCCTGGAAGGATGGACCACGATCGGTCCCCGCTGCCAGATCCACCACGGCGCGGTGATCGGGAACATTCCCCAAGACCTGAAATTCCGCGGCGTCCCGACGAAGGTCGTGGTCGGCGCCGACTCCACGATCCGCGAGTACGCCACCATCCACGCGGCGACGGAGGAGGGGGAGGCGACGATCGTCGGGGAGAAGGTGCTCCTCATGGCCTACACCCACATCGCGCACAACTGCCGCATCGGCAGCTCCGTGATCCTCGCGAACGCCGTGAACCTGGCGGGGCACGTGCGCGTGGACGATTACGCCATCATCGGGGGTCTGACGCCCGTCCACCAGTTCGTCGCCATCGGCGCGCACTCGTTCATCGGCGGCGGATCACGCGTCCCGCAGGACGTGCCGCCGTTCGTGAAGGCGGCCGGCAATCCGCTCCGCGCCTGCGGCCTGAACAGCGTCGGCATGGAACGCCGGGGGATCGGCGCGGAGGTGCGCCTGGAGCTGAAGCGCGCCTATCGCATCCTCTACCGCTCGCAACTGAACGTCTCGAAGGCGCTCGACCGCATCCTGGCCGAGCTGCATCCCTATCCCGAGATCCACGAGTTCGTCGAATTCGTCCGGAGCTCGGAGCGGGGCATCGTGCGGTGACCCCGATCCGCGCGGGCGTCGCCGGGATCGGGCACCTCGGATCCCATCACGCCCGCGTCTGGTCGCAGATCGAGGGCGTGGCGTCGGTCGCCGGGTTCGACCCCGATCCCGCGGCCCGCGAGCGGGCCGCGGCGGCCCTGCCGGCGCTCCGCGCCGTCGACTCCTACGACGATCTCCTCGACCGCTGCGACGCGCTCTCCATCGCGGCGCCGACGCCGGCCCACGCGGACCTCGCCATCCGGGCGCTCCGCGCCGGAAAGGACGTCCTGGTGGAGAAGCCGCTCGCCGTGACTCCCGAGGAGGGGGAGACGATCCTGGCCGCGGCGCGCGAGACCGGCCGCGCGCTCTTCGTGGGCCAGATCGAGCGCTTCAATCCCGCGGTCCGCGCGGCGCTCCCGCACCTGGCGAGCCCGCGCTTCATCGAGGCCCACCGCCTCGCGCCGCCCGTGCCGCGCGGGATCGACGTGGACGTCGTCCTCGACCTCATGATCCACGATCTCGACCTGGCGCTCCTCGCCACGCGCTCCCACATCGAGGAGATCCACGCCGTCGGCGTTCCGGTCCTCACCGACAAGATCGACATCGCGAACGCGCGGCTCGTCTTCGCGTCGGGCTGCGTGGCGAACCTCACGGCCAGCCGCATCTCGCGCGAGAAGGTCCGGAAGATCCGCTTCTTCGACTGCCGCTCCTACCTCTCCATCGATTGCATGAACCGGTCCGTCGAGGCCTACACCCTGGCCGACCCGGCGCCGGGCGCCGCGGCCGACGACTGGATGCGCCGGATCCGCCCCTTGGCGGTGACGGTGGACGGCGCCGATCCGCTGGAGAGCGAGCTGAGGCACTTCCTCGCGCTGCGCGGCGATCCGTCCCGCTCGTGGGCGGAATGCGCGACCGCGCTGGAGGCGCTGCGGGCCGCCGAGGCGATCGGGCGCATGGTGTCGCGCCAGCTTCCCGACCCGGCGAGCCTACCGGTCTGAGGCTTCCTCCTCTGATCGTCTCGGCCGGTGACCCCTCGGGCGACCGGCTCGGCGCCGCGCTCCTCGGCGCGCTCCGCGCTCGCGGCCACGAGGTGGACGCGGCGGGGATCGGCGGTCCCGCCCTTCGCGCCGCGGGCCTCCGGACCGTGGCGCCGATGGAGTCGGTCGCCGTCATGGGATTCTCGGAGGTGCTGAGCCACCTCGGCGCCATCCGGAAGGCGCGCGCGGGTCTCCGCGCGCTGCTCGCGGAGCGCCCCGACGCGATCTTCCTCCCGATCGACGCGCCTGGACTCCACCTCGCGCTCGCCCGCGACGCGCGCCGCCTCGGCCGGCGCGTCGTCTACTACGTCTGCCCGCAGATCTGGGCGTGGGGCTTCGGCCGCGTGCGCCGCCTCCGGGAGGACGTCGACCTCACGCTCGTGCTCTTCCGCTTCGAGGAAGAGCTGCTCCGCCGCGAGGGAGTCCGCGCGGCCTGGGTCGGACACCCCGCCGTAGGCCTCGGGCCCGATCGCGACGCGAGCGCCCGCGCCCGCGGCGCGCTCGGCGTGCCCGAGGGCGCGCGCCTCCGCGCGCTCCTGCCGGGAAGCCGCCGCGGCGAGGTGGCGCGCCATCTCGCCCCG
>DATIQI010000359.1:0-8126 GCA_035470985.1 Acidobacteriota bacterium | reverse complement strand
CGCGAGGCCGGGGCGCGCTTCGCGCGGGCGGCGCTTCGGATCCGGGAGCGCGCGGTCGCGGGCGGCCGGCCCCTCTGCCTGATCGCGGGCGGCGAGACGACCGTGACGATGCGGGGACGGGCACCCGGCGGGAGATCGGGGGGCGGCGGCCGGGGCGGGGGCCGAGGCGGGCGGAATCTCGAGCTCGCGCTCGGCGCCGCGGCGGTCCTTCGCGGCGAGCCGGGCGTCTGGATCCTCTCGTTCGCCACGGACGGATGGGACGGAACCTCCGGCGCGGCGGGCGCCTACGCGACGGGGTCCACGTGGGCCCGAGCGCTTCGACTTCGCCGCAACCCGGACCGCGCGTTCGCCTCCAACGACACGGCGCCCCTCTTCCGTGCGCTCGGCGACCTCCTCATGACGGGACCGTCGGGGACGAACGTGAACGACATCACGGTGGCGCTGGTCGCCCCGCCGCCGCGCCGGCCCGCGCGCCGAGCACGATCTCGGAAATCGCCTCCGCGAACCCGGCCGGCCCGATCCCCCGCGTGAAGCGGGCGTGCGGCACGGCCGCGACGAGCGCGGGCGTGTGCGTCCCGTCGGGCCGCGCCACCACGATCGGCGCGTCCGCCTCGAGGAGCAGATCGAGGTCGTTCGCGCCGTCGCCGGCCGCCACCAGCCAGACCGGCCCTCCGTCGCGCTCGTAGCCGCGGCGCACGTCGCGCGTGGCGCGCGCCTTGTCGCTCGCGCCGAGGAGATGATGGAACCGCCCTCCCCGCGTCACGCGGAGCCCCAGCAGGGCCGCCGCCTTCACGAGCGCCGCCTCCTCGGCCGCCGAGAGCGGCCGCTCCGGGAGGAACGGCTCGTCGTATTCGCGCCGAAGCGAGCGCTGGAGCGCGTCTCCCACGAGACCGGTCCACTCGGCGACCGTCTCGCTCGAGACGTCGCCGAACCCGAGCAATCGCACGCCGAGCGCTTCGCCGACGCGCGGAAGCGCCTCCCGGAGCTCCGCGTAGGGAGTCCCGTAGACGATCCGCCCGTAGGGGCCGGCGGCGACCGTACCGGGCGGCGGAGGCGGATCGCATCCGACGGGCCAGAGGAGCGCGCCGCCGTTCTCCACGATGAAGGGGTCGAAGACGCCGAGCGCGGCTCGAATCGCCTCGACCTCCGACCGGGTCTTGCTGCTCGCGAGGACGATCGGAATCCCGCGCTCGCGGAGGAGCGCGACCGCCGGAAGCGCGGCCGTCGCGTCGTAGTCCTCGTGGCGAAGGATCGTGCCGTCGAGGTCGGAGACGACGACGATCCGCGCGTCGGCGCCCCGGTCGGCCCGCGGCGCGCGGGCGCCCGCCCCGGCCGTCACGACAGGTTCTCCGAGTCGATCGCTTCCTGATACCGCCTCAGGAAGTCGGGAATGGCCGCGGTGACCCGGTTCCAGTTCGGGAGCGCCATGGCTCCGAACGGGTCGGACCGGAATTCGCCGCACGCCGTGCTCAGGGCCTGCGTGAAGACCTCCACCGTCCTCGTCTCCGAGTGCCGATCGAACCGAAGCGAGTTCACGATCGCGTCGTCGTGATACGAGCGGACCGCCTCCTGCGCCCGCCGCACGTACGCGACCTGCAGCGACGTGAAGAAGCCGTCGCCGAAGACGACCCCCTCCATCGCGAGGGTGCGGAGCATCGCCTTCGCGATGTCGCGCGCCATCCGGTGGAGCCCCGCCGACGCGTCGTCCTCCGAGAGAATCTGGTGCTTGTGATCGTACACGTCGGCCACGTCCACCTGGCAGACGCGCCGGAGCGACGAATTGCGATAGACCTCGGCCAGCATGCCGATCTCGAGGCCCCAGTCTCCCGGGATGTGCACCGACCGCGCGAGATCCGCCTGCATGGCGAACTCGCCGGCCAGGGGGTAGCGGAAACTGTCCATGTACTCGAGGAACGGAAGCGGCCCCGCGAGCATCGCGAGCGCGCGGACCAGCGGCGTGACGAAGAGGCGCGTGACGCGCCCGTGGAGCCGGTCGGTCGCCCGGCTGTAGTACCCCTTCGAGTATTCGTAGCCGAGATTCGGATCGACCAGGGGATAGCAGAGCCGCGCCGGAATCCAGCGGTCGTACGTGACGATGTCGGCGTCGTGGAGCGCGATCACGGTCGAGCGGCCGCGCGCGAGCACGTAGCCGAGCGAGAACCAGGTGGCGCGCCCCTTTCCCTGCGGACCGGTCTCGAGCCCGTTCTCCGACAGCTCGCGCGTGAAGCTCTGCATCTTGGCGCCGTCGAGCCAGAGAAGCCGCCCGCGCGCGCCGAGTGGCGCGAAGAAGCGGCGGGCCCCCTCGAACTGACGGCGGTCGGCGCGGCCGATCGGAACGACGATCTCCTCGATGTACTCCACCTTCGCCAGCTCGCGGACGATCGGTCCGATGGCCGGCCCCTCCAGCTCCGAGATGAGGCAGGGAATGACCAGCGCGACGCGGTTCACGTTCCGGTAGGCCTGCAGCCTCGCTTCCAGCGTCTCCAGCGTCTCGCGTCCCAGCCGGTGGATCGTGGTGATGACCCCGTTCTGAAAGAAATCGCTCATGGCGTGCCTCGGCTAGAGATGCGAAATGGTGTCGCGGTCGTCGTCGCGGGTGCCTTCCGTCATCCGATCGAGCGCCTGGCGCGCGAGATCCTTCCCCGCGAGTCCGAACGCGATCGCGGCGGCGAGCGCGCCGCCCCCGAGCAGAATGGCGAGAACCACCAGGGAGATCTCGCGGCCGAATCCGAGATGCTCCAGCGCCAGCGCGGCGAAGAAGACGCCGACCAGCACCTGGACGCCCCCCGCGAGCCAGCGCGCGCCGCGGACCTGCGCGTTCACCGCCCAGAGGAGCACGCTCCGCGCGGCGAACGTTCCGACCGCGTAGCCCAGCACCAGGAGGAGGAGGCCCGCGGCGAGGCTCGGCAGGTAGTGGACCATCGCCGCGATCACCGCGTCGGTCGCCTCCGTGTTCAGGATCGAGAGCGCGCCGACGAGCGCCGCGACGACCAGGACCCAGCGGACCATCTGCGCGACGAGATCGGAGGGCGGCAGGTAGAGGCCCGCGCGCCGGAGCCCTTCGGAGACGCGGGGACCGCGCCCCAGACGGTCGAACTGGAGCGCGCGCAGGATCGCGCGGACGATGCCGGAGACGACCCACGCCAGCACGAGGCCCCCGATGAGCACGATGAGGACCGCGAGCAGGACGGGAAGCAGGCTGGCCGCGCGATCGAGGAACCGCTGCAGCGGTTCCCAGAGCGAGGCGCCGATCGATTCGTTCATGGCGTGGATCCTCCTTTCGCCCAGAGGGCGATGAGCTCGGGCTTCAAGGCTTCGAATCGCCTCCCGAGCAGGTCGAGCGCCTCTTCCACCTCGGCGGCCCCGTACGGGGCGGACTCGAGCACCCAGGACGCGGTGCGGCCGAGATAGAGGGGCGTGAGACTTCGAAGCAGGTGATCCTGGGGCGCCGTCCGGCGGTGATACGCGGCGGCGAGCTGGTGCACGACGCGCACCCAGAGATCGGTCGGAACGTGGAACGGGTCGGGCGGACGCTGCGCCAGGTCGAGGAGCGACGCGAGCGTCTCCGGCTGGAGGAACGAGCCGTAGAATCCGGCCAGGTCGTGCACGCCGTTCGTAAAGGCGTGGACCATCCGGTCGGTGTTCACCGGAACCGGCTCCAGGCCGACCGCGTACTCGAAGCCGAACGCGGCGACTTCCTCGGAGCCCTCGCCGGCGAACCAGCCGGGCGCGTGGGCCTCCAGCTGCTGGAAGAGCGAGCCCGTCACCTGGACCAGCATCGCGGTGAGATCGGAGCTGGGGTCCTTCGCGTCGTGGATCTTCGCGCCGAGGTACGACTGGCAGACCGGCCAGCCCGTCTGGAGCGCCGTCGTCGTCATCCAGATGTCGATGCCGAAGCGCGCGACGTCGCTTTCCCAGACGTCGTGCCCGAGGAAGTGCGCCGCCATCCGCCCCGAGAAGCCGAAGTCGCCGCCGATCGGCTGGCGGATGCGCCGTCCGTAGACGGAGCGAACGAGCGGATAGACGATCGAGTTCGTGATGGTGCCGTCGTACTTGTGGCGCGCGTAGAGGGGGCAGACGTAGTCGAAGCCCTCGTCGAGCACGGGCGCCACCAGGAGCTGGATCCACTCCGGCGCGATGCTCCGGAGATCCGAGTCCACCACCGCGCAGGCGCGGACGTCCAGGCGCCGCGCGATCTCGAAGATCGTCCGGAACGCGCTCCCCTTCCCCGGCATCCCCTGATACGCCGTGATCACCTTGCGAACGGGGCGGGCCTCGCGCTGGACGAGGATGCTCCGCGTCGCGCCCAGCTCGGCCTTCGCCACGACGTCGGCCGTTCCGTCGGTCGATCCCCCGTCCGAGTTCACGAGCACGGCGGTGCGGTCGGGGAAGTACTTCGCCAGGCCCGCGGTGACCGCGCGCACGACGTGGCCGATCGTCCTTGCGTTGTTGTACGAGGGAATGCCGACCAGGATGTCCGCGCTCCCGATCTCCTCCACGTGCTGGAGGACGTCGTCTCGGAGGAACTCGGCGGTCACGCGGCCTCCTTCGGACTCGCGAGGGGGAGCCGCCGCCCGCTCGCGGGATCGAACCAGTGGATGGAGGACGCCGGGAACCGGACCCAGACGCGCCCGGACCAGGCGTCGGGCGTCGCGAGCGCGCGAAGCGCGGCGCCCCCCGACCGGAGCGTGAGCAGCGAACGCGCGCCGAGGAGCTCCGCCGACTCGATCGTCGCCTCGAAGCGGCCGGGCGCTGGTTCCGTCGCGATCTCCACGTCCTCGGGCCGGATGCCGGCCCAGAGCTCCTCCGGCGCTCCCGCGGGAGGCGTCGCGTCGAGCCGAACGTCTCCGGCGCGGCAGCCCCCCTCCGCGCGGTGGACCTTCCAGAGCGTCATGGAGGGACTCCCGACGAACGTGGCCGTGAAGAGGTCGGCCGGCTCCCGGTAGACGTCGCGCGGCGTGCCGTGCTGGAGGATCCGCCCGCCGCGCATCACCGCCAGGCGATCGGAGAGGCTCATCGCCTCGGCCTGGTCGTGCGTCACGTAGACCGCGGTCGCGCCCACGCGGCGAAGGAGCGAGCGAAGCTCGCCGCGCATCGAGTCGCGGAGCAGCGCGTCGAGGTTCGAGAGCGGCTCGTCGAGGAGGAAGAGGCGGGGCCGCCGCGCGAGGGCGCGCCCGAGCGCCACGCGCTGCTGCTGGCCGCCCGAGAGCTGGCCCGGCTTCCGATCGAGGAGCGCCTCGATGCCGAGAAGGGCCGCCGTGTCGCGCACGCGGCGCTCGCGCTCCGCGCGCTCCAGACCGCGCGCCTCGAGCGCGAGACTCATGTTGCCGGCGACGGTCAGGTGCGGGTAGAGGGCGTAGTTCTGGAACACGAAGCCCACGTCGCGCTTCCCCGGGGGAACCGACAGGAGGTCCGCGCCGTCCAGCTCCAGCGAGCCCGACGTCGGCGTCTCGAGCCCCGCGATCGACCGGAGCAGGGTCGTCTTGCCGCACCCCGACGGACCGAGGAGCGTGAGGATCTCGCCGCTCGGCGCGTCGAACGAGACGCCGTCCAGCGCGCGGACGCCGCCCGCGAACTCCTTCACGAGGTTCCGCCCCGCGAGGCCGCTCACCGGGTCATCCCTTCACCGCCCCGCGCGTGAGGCCGCTCACGATGCGGCGCTGGAACGCGAAGACGAGGAGCACGAGGGGGAGGGTGGCGAAGAGCGTGGCGGCCGAGAGCTGGCCCCACGGAATCTCGTAGAGCGACGCTCCCGCCACGCTCGCGATCCCCGCCGTGACCGTCTTCGCCTGGTCGCGCGTGAGAAACGTGAGCGCGAGGAGGAACTCGTTCCAGCAGAAGATGAAGACGAGGAGTCCGGCCGTCGCCACCGACGGCGCGGCCAGCGGCGCGTGGAGCCGGCGGAGCCGGTCGAACGCGCGGAGCCCGTCGAGCCGTCCGGCCTCCTCGATCTCGCGGGGGAGCGCGCGGAAGGCGCTCTCCAGGACCCAGACGGCGAGCGGCAGGTGGAGGGCGGCGTACGGAAGAACGAGCGCGGCGGGGTGGTTGATCCAGCCGAGCGCCCGCACGGCTTCGTAGAGCGGGAAAAGAAGCAGAATCGGCGGGAAGAGCCCGATCCAGAGGAGCGAGAGGAGCGCCCGGTTCCGCCACGCCGGGGCGCTGCGCGCCAGGGCCGCGGCCGCCGGCGCCGCGCAGAGGAGACAGAGGAGCGTGGCGCTCGCCGCGACGAACGCGCTGTTCACCAGGTAGCGGCCGAACGGCTTCCGCTCCCAGAGCGTCGCGACGTGCTCGAACGTGACCGGGCTCGGCCAGTAGACCGTGGGGATCTTCGTGATCTGGTCGTCGGGCTTCAGCGCGGTGAGCGCCTGCCAGACGGCCGGCCCGAGGCTCCAGGCGAGGATGGCGGCCACGCCGAGGATCCAGGCCGCCGGCGCGAGCGCGCGCCTCACGACCGGCGCCCTCGAGCGCCGATCGCGGCGACCGCCGCCGCGGCGAGACCGAGGAGGAGCGCGGCCTGGGTCGCCACCGCGCCGCCGTATCCGAAGTCGAGGTACCGGAAGACGTTCTGGAACGCGTAGAGCGACACGGTCTCGGTCGAACCGCCGGGGCCCCCGCCCGTGAGCACGTAGATGAGGTCGAACGCGCCGTACGCCTGGACGACGCGGAACGCGAGCGCGACGAGGAGCGTCGGGACGAGAAGCGGAAGCACCACGCGACGGAGCCGCTGCGCCGCGGAGAGCCCGTCGAGCCGCGCCGCCTCGAGCACTTCGGCCGGCACGCTCTGGAGTCCCGCCAGGACGACGAGCGTCACGAACGGAGTCGTCTTCCAGACGTCCGCGACGACCAGCGCGGCCATCGCGGTGGCCGGAGTTCCGAGCCACGCGACGGGTGTTCCGATCAGCCGGAGCCTCTGGAGGAGATCGTTCGCGACGCCGAACGCGTCGTTGAAGATCCATCCCCACGCGAGCGCCATCACCGCGGTCGGGAGCGCCCAGGGGAGCACCACGATCGCGCGCACGATTCCCCGGCCGCGGAAGCTCCGGTGGAGGACGAGCGCGAACGCGACGCCGAGGATCATCTCGGCCGCGACCGACGACGCCGTGAACACGAGCGTGTTGCCGAACGAGGACCACCAGCGCGCGTCGGTCCAGAGGCGCCCGTACGCGTCGAGGCCGACGAAGGTCGTCGCGCCCGTGGCGAGATCGACGCGCGAGAGACTGAGCACGATGACGCGGAGCACCGGAACGAGCACCACGACGCCGAGCAGGAATGCGGCCGGAAGGAGGAGGAGCATGCGGCCCGTCCCTTCGGAGCGGCCGATCATCGGATCACCGTCCCGAGGAGGCGCCGCGTCTGCTCGGCCGCGCGGCGGAGCGCGGTCTCGGGCGAGACCGAGCCGGCCAGTGCCGCGGAGAGCTGCCGCTGGAGGATGTCGGACGCGATCGCGTAGGCCGGAAAGACCGGGCGCGGGACGGCGTCCGCGTGGACGCGCGCGATCGTCGGGAGGAACGGATTCGCCGCGAGGAGCGCCGAGTCGCGGTACGCCTCGGCGCGCGCGGGGGCGTAGCCGGTGTCGCGGCAGAGGATCCGCTGCCCCTCGAGCGAGCCGACGAACCGGATGAAAGCGAGCGCTTCGTCGGGACGGCGGCTGTACGCCGAGATCGCGAGTCCCCAGCCGCCGAGCGTGGCGCTCCTTCGACCGCCCGCCGCGCGGACCATCGGTCCGGCTCCGATCTTCCCGCGGAGCGGCGACCCCTCCGCCTGCGCGAGCCGCCACGCGTAGGGCCAGTTGCGGAGGAAGACCGCGCGGCCGTCCTGGAAGATCCGGCGGCTCTCCTCCTCCTGGTAGGTGGCCACGCCGGGCGGCGAGACGCGATCGTCCGCGACGCAGCGCCGGAGGAACGAGAGCGCCTCGATCGCTTCGGGCGCGTCGAGCGAGACGGCGCCGGTCTCGGGGTCGATCCAGCTCCCGCCGAATCCGTGCAGCACTTCGAGGAAGGCGCAGACCAGGCCCTCGTACTGCTTCCCCTGCCAGAAGAAGCCCCATCGCTCCGGCGGATCCTGGAGCGCCTTCGCCGTGGCGAGGAGGTCGTCGAACGTCTCCGGCGGCGCGCGTCCCGCCGCCT
>DATIQI010000358.1:0-1917 GCA_035470985.1 Acidobacteriota bacterium | reverse complement strand
GCCACATCCAGCTCGCGACGCAGGCCGACGCGAACACGGTCCGGCGGAGCCTCGTGAAGGGAGCGCTCTGGGACGATACGGCGAAGAAGCGGTCGAAGGACGCGGCGACGAAGGATCGCGGCGGTCTCATCGGCTACGTCTCCCAGGAGGCGGACCTGGTCCCGGGCATCGGGAAGTCGCAGGCGATCGTCGCGGCCGCGTTCGAGCTGAAGGCGGGCGAGATCAGCCAGCCGCTGAAGAGCGAGAAGGGGTGGCACCTGATCCAGGCCGACAACCTCGAAGCCGCCACGACCCAGGAGTTCGATCACGTGAAGGCGCAGATCCGGAGCACGCTCGAGGCGCAGGGCGTGGACCAGTTCTCGACCGCCTACACCGAATCGCTCCGGACCGCCACGGCCGTCATCTTCGACGACTCGATCCAGGTCGCGATCGTCCCCGCGCGCACGCCCCAGGACTACTTCAAGGAGGCGCAGGCCGCGATCGGGCCGGAGGATCGGATCGCGCTCTACCGCCAGCTGGTCCAGCGGTTCCCGAACGACACGGTGAGCGTGCAGGCGCGCTTCATGATAGGCTTCACCTACGCGGAGGACCTCGGCGACTTCGAGAACGCGAAGAAGGAGTTCGAGGAGTTCCTCCGGATCCATCCAAAGTCGGAGCTCGTCGCTTCGGCGCGATGGATGCTCGAGAACATGGACAAGCCGCCGCCGCCCATGGAGGAGGATACCGCGCCTTCCGACAGCACGTCGGCGCCGTCGAACCCGGGGGGAGCGAAGACGCCGGAGCAGGCGCGCCAGAGCCCATGACCATGATCCCGGTTCGCGTCGGGGGCCTCGCCATCGACGAGAGGACCAAGAGCCCCGTGGTGCTCCTGCAGGAGATCGACGGGCCCCGCGTCCTGCCGATCTGGATCGGCCCGATGGAAGCGGGCGCCATCCACAGCGAGATCACCGGGAAGAAGTTCCAGCGCCCCCTGACGCACGACCTCTTCGTGACCGTCGTGGAAGGGCTGCGCGGCAAGGTCTCCCGCGTGGTCATCACGGACCTGAAGGAGAGCACCTTCTTCGCGAACATCTTCCTGGACGGCGCGCACGGCACCATCTCCGTGGACGCCCGTCCGAGCGACTCGATCGCGATCGCGCTCCGGTCGCGGGCCCCCATCTTCATCGTCGATTCCCTCTTCGAGAAGTCGTCGCAGCCCTCCGGCGCGGAAGAGCCCCCGGCGGAGAAGTCGCCGGAGGAGAAGGCCGAGGAGCTGCGCCGCTATCTGGAACAGCTGCGTCCGGAAGACTTCGGCGGACAGTGGAAATCCGAGGACCTCTGATCGCGCCGTTCGGCGGCCGCGTTCCCGTCGTTCCCCCTTCGGTGTTCGTCGCGCCCACCGCCGTCGTGGTGGGCGACGTCGTTCTGGGGGAGTCCACGAGCGTCTGGTACGGCGCCGTCGTCCGTGGCGACGTCGGCCCGATCCGTGTCGGCGCCCGGACGAACATCCAGGATCACTGCGTGCTCCACGTCACCACCGGGCTTCCGGGCCTGACGGTGGGGGACGAGGTGACGGTCGGCCACCGCGCCATTCTCCACGGCGCGACGATTCGCGACCGCTGCCTCGTCGGGATGGGGGCGATCCTCCTCGACGGCTGCGAAATCGGCGAGGAGTCGCTGATCGGCGCGGGGAGCGTCGTTCGGGAGGGAACCGTGATTCCGCCCCGCTCCTTCGCGGCCGGCATTCCGGCCGTGGTGAAAGGCCCCATTCCGCCCGCGCTCCACGCGCGCCTCCGCGCGTCGGCCGACGCGTACGTCCTTCTGGCCCGCGAACACGCGGGGCTCCGCCATGACGCGCGCTGACCGCCGCGACCACGCGCGTCCCGGCGCCCGCCGCGCGGCCGCGGCCGCGGTGGCGGTGGTCCTGGCGCTCGCTCT
>DATIQI010000357.1:0-1851 GCA_035470985.1 Acidobacteriota bacterium | reverse complement strand
GCCGCTGAACATGAGCGGGACCGCGGGCCCGGCCGCCCAGCGCACGGTCGACTTCGTGGACGAGCTGCGGCTGCTGGTGGCGGTGCCCGTGGAGAGGCGCTCCCGGGGCAGCGGACGGCGATCGTTCCGTCCGAAGCCGTCAGGGATGGCGGAACCGAGCCGGGCGCCGGAGCGACCAGCGTGAGCGCGCCGGGCCAGTGACGCGCCGCCAGCGCGCGAAGCGCCGCCGGCGGCGCCGGCTCCCAGCGCTCGAGCGCGCCGGGATCGTCCACGAGGAGGATCCATCCGCGCCCCGCCTCCCGAGGCTTCACCTTCCCGAGCCGCTCCAGCGCTTCGGGGCGGTCGGGACGGAGGTGGTAGCCGTAGAGCCCTTCGGCGGGTAGGACGACGATGGCGCCGGTGGCGAGCGCCGCGGCCGATTCCACCACGGCGGCGCCCCAGGTGCACGAATCGTCGGGCCGGATCCGGAGCAGCCGTGGCCCCGTCATGTCCGGCACGCGATCAGACCTTCTCGCCCCGGGCGAGCCTCTCTTTCAGGTCCACGAGCTTCGCCGCGAGCCCCGGATCGGAGAGGGCGAGGATCTGGACCGCGAGGATCGCGGCGTTCTTCGCCCCGGGCGCGCCGATGGCGACCGTCGCGACCGGAACGCCGGGCGGCATCTGGACGGTCGAGTAGAGCGCGTCCGCTCCGCCCAGCGAGGGGCCGGAGAGCGGCACGCCGATCACGGGAAGCGTGGTGTGGGCCGCCACGGTGCCGGCCAGGTGGTTCGCCATCCCCGCCGCCGCGACGAAGACCTTCACGCCCCGTCCCGGCGCGCCGGCCACGATCTCGCGCACCCGCTCGGGCGAGCGGTGCGCGGAGGCGTGGTTCATCTCGTGCGCGACGCCGAACGAGTCGAGGACCTTCGCGGTCTCCTCGAGCGTCGGACGGTCGTTCTCGCTGCCGAAGAGGATCGACACCAAAGTCGGTCGGCTCATGATTCGGATCTCCTCGCTTCCTCGGGCGCGAGCGCGATATCGCGCCGGTATTGCATCCCCGGAAAGTAGATCTTCGCCACGGCGTCGTAGGCCGCGTCCCGCGCCTCGTCCACGGTCATGGCGCGCGCCGTCACGCCGAGCACCCGGCCGCCGCTCGTGACCCACTGGCCGTGATGGCGGTCCACCCCGGCGCAGAAGACGCGGATCCCGTGGGGCCAATTGCTGTCGAGCCCCTCGATGTCGTCGCCGGTCGCGGGGCGCGCCGGATAGCCCGGCGACGCGAGCACGACGCAGACCGCGGCCCCCTCGTGCATCACGAACGTCGCGTGCCGCTCCGCGGGGAGGCGGCCGAGCGCGGCGTTCCAGAGAAGCGGGAGGAGATCCTCCGTGACGAGCGGGAGGACGACCTGCGCCTCCGGATCGCCGAAGCGCGCGTTGAACTCGAGCACCTGGGGTCCCCGCTCCGTGAGCATGAGACCGAGGTAGAGGATGCCGCGATACGGCTGCTTCTCGTCGCGGAGCGCTTTCAAGACGGGATCGACCACGCGCTTCGCGATGGCGATCGCGTCCGATTCCGTCGGGACGCGCGCCGGGGCGAAGGCGCCCATGCCGCCCGTGTTCGGACCCGTGTCGCCTTCGAAGATCCGCTTGTGATCTCGGGCCGCCGGAAAGAGCATCCAGCGTTCGCCGTCGGCGAGGACCAGAATCGAAGCCTCTTCGCCGCGAAGGAACTCCTCGAACAGGATCGTCTCGCCGGCCTCGCCCAGCTCCCCTTCCCGCATCCAGGCGTGGACCGTCGCGCGCGCCTCGTCCGCGTTCTCCGCGATCACGACGCCCTTCCCCGCGGCGAGCCCGTCCGCCTTCAGGACGATC
>DATIQI010000356.1:0-4920 GCA_035470985.1 Acidobacteriota bacterium | reverse complement strand
GTGCCCGAGAGGACCGGCGGCATCGGACGGATGAAGGAGTCCATCGGGAGCCGGTCGAGGAGGATCATGGCCAGCGCCGCCATGGCGGCCGCGTTGAAGAGGATCACGCGGTTCTTGAAGAAGAGCGACGCCACGGCGAAGAGACCGACGCCCCAGGCGAGGAAGAGCATCGATTCGTACATGTTGGAGGCCGGGATCCGCCCGGCCACCTGCCAGCGGGTCCAGATGCCCCACGTCATGACGAGGAAGCCGGCGAGCGATCCGAGGCGCGCGACCCAGGTGAGCTTCCACCGGTCGCGCTCCTGCGTGAGCCCCGCGGCGATGGCGGCCGGGAGAAGGAGGAGCCACGCGATCATCGTCGGGTTGACCGCGTTGTAGCGGATCTCGCGCTCGATCGCCTCCGCCGACGGGTAGTGGGAGGGCGCGCTCGGGCGGACGCGAGCCTCCAGCTGCGCCAGCGTGGCGGCGGTGAAGGGATGCTCCGGCGTCCGCCACCGCGCCACGCGATCCGCCTCGGGAATCGCGAGGATCGCTTCGCCGCGGAAGTACATGTCGAGCACGCCGATCCGCTCGTCCACCTTCACGAGGTCCTTGTCGGCCGGAGCCGGCTTCTGATCGCCCTGCTGGCGCATGACGGCCGCGCCGACCGCTTGGCGCAAGGGATCGCTGGCGAGAAGCGACCGGTAGCTCGCGTAGCGCGTGCCGCGCGACTTGCCGGCCAGCGCCGCGATCTTGTCGTCGATCGGGATGATCGGTGCATCGAGCCAGTTCTGCGGCTCCGTGGTCCAGGAAACGACCAGCGCCACCGGATCCCGCCCCTTCCATTCCCGCGACCCCGTCACGGTGCGCACCGCGTCGCGCGCCTGCGTATCGAGCGGCATCTCGCGCCCGTCGTGCTGGACCGGGAGGCGGCGGAGTCGCTCCAGGTCCGCCTTCGAGATCGGCTCCGCGGCCACGGCGCTTCCCGTCGCGATGGCCCAGGCCCCGAGCAAGCCGGCGCCCATCCAGAGCGCCCGCCTCACCGAGCCCCCGTTCGGCGCGGTGCCCCGCCGCAGCGTGATCCTCCCCTGCGCCGGGGCCGGCATCCGCGCCGCCTCGCGCATCTGGAAGATCCGCGTCACCAGAACCACGAGCATCCCGAGGACGAGGAGCGTGTAGCCGAGGAAGACCCACGCCTGCCCCGGGTCCTGCGCGACCGAGAGGATCGACATCTCGCGGCCCTGCTGGATGTTGTAGCTCGACTGGAAGAAGGTGTAGCCGCCGTACGTGAGGGGCTTGTTCATCTCGATGATCGCCGGATGCTCGGCGCCGCCGGGGTCGAGGACCGTGACCCGGCTCCGGAACATCGCCGGACGCTGCGTGCCGGGATAGACGTCGATCTCGAAGGCGTCGAGCCGGACGGCGAAGGGGATCGCGTGGTCCGTCTCGGTCCCGCTCGGGCCGGCTCGAAGGATTCGCGCGGCGCTCTCGCCCTCCCAGAGCGGGAGCCGGCCGTCCACCATATAGATCGCCGTCGCCATGGCCCCGCCGAGGATCAGGAGCATGGAGGCGTGCGTGATCAGGAAGCCGATCCGGTAGCGGTTGCGCGGGAAGCGCTCCCAGACGGCACCGATGATGTTGATTCCGAAGAGCGCCTGGAGCGCGAAGAACCAGGGGGCGTAGTAGACCGCGCGGGCCGCCTCGGTGCCGCGGAGGGACTCGAGGATCGTCCCGACGGAGAGCGCGATCGCGATGAGGATCAGGAGGATGACGGTCAGCTTCAGGGATGCGAGGGTCTTGAGATAGGCATTCATGGACGGTCCCGGGTCAGGGTATGGGCGCCTTGCCGGTGTTGGCTCGAAAGGGAGGATAGTGGGGCCGGAGGGACGGGGACAGTGGTACCGAAGAAGTCCCTGGAGTGGACCGGGAGGCGCCCGGACCGTGCGCCGTGGGAATCCTACTTCGGCTCGGGCCGGGGAGCGTGGGTCCGGAACCAGTGGAGCGCCAGCGCGGAGACCTCTTGGAGCGTGCCCGGCTCCTCGAAGAGGTGGGTCGCGCCCGCGACGATCTCCAGCTCCTTCCTGCAGCGCAAGGCCCTGTAGGCGGCCACGTTCAGGGGGAGGACCGCGTGATCCTCCCCGCCGACGATGAGTAGCGTCGGGGCCGCGACGCGCGGCAGGGACTCCATGGCGAGGTCCGGTCTCCCGCCGCGCGACACGACCGCTTCGATCCGGTCCCCCAGCCGGGCGGCCACGCGCAGAGCCGCGGCGGCGCCCGTGCTGGCGCCGAAGAGTCCGATCGCGAGATCCCGCGTCTCCGGCTGAGCGCCCGCCCATCGGACGATCGCTTCCAGCCGGTCCCCGAGGAGGTCGATGTCGAACCGTGTTTCGTAGTCCGCGTCCTCCTCCGCCGTCAGGAGATCGATCAGGAGCGTTCCGATCCCGCCGCGCGACAGCTCGCCCGCGACCGCCCGATTTCGAGGAGAAAGGCGGCTGCTGCCGCTCCCGTGGGCGAAGAGAACGAGGACCGGCGCGCCGCCCGGCACGGAGAGCGTTCCCGGGAGGTCGACCCCCGAGACACGGATTACGATCTCACGTTCCATGTCGATTCGACTCCGCGGGCGCGCTTCGCGCCAAGAGCGCGACCACCTCCGCATCCTCCACGGGAGCGAAGTCGTCGTAGTAGGCGCCGACCGCGCCGAGATAGCGCCGATCCTCCGGAATCTCGAGCGCCACCAGCTCGCCCGCCTCCTCGCGCACGAGCTCCGCCGTCGAGCCGGGGATCACCGGCACCGCCACGATCAGGCGCTTGGGGCGCCGGTGGCGCAACTCCTTGATTCCGACACGCAGCGTGAGGCCGGTCACCACGCCGTCGTCCACGAGGATGGCGGTCTTTCCTTCCACGGGGAGGGGAGCGCGCGCTCCCAGGTACGCCTCCCGTCTTCGCCGCGCCTCGGCGCGCTGGCGCTCCTTCTCCCGATCGAGCCAATTCGGATCGGCCATCGCTAGTTCCTCCTCGGAGCCGATCATGTGGCCGTCTTCGGCGATGGCCGCGATCGCGTACTCGGGGGAGCGTGGATGTCCGATCTTCCGGGCGATGACGAGATCGAGGGGCGCGTCGAGGAAGCGGGCGATTTCGGCGGCCGTCGCGACGCCTCCGCGCGGGAGCGCGAAGACGACGACCTCGGTGCCTCTGAGGTGCGCGAGCCGTTCCGCCAGAAGGCGACCCGCCTCGGCGCGATTCGCGAAGTACATGGCCTTTCTCCCGAAGGAGCATGCTCATGCATGATCCGCGCCGCGGAACGGGCGAATCCGCTCGCGCTTCACGATGCTTGTACGGCCGTGGGTTTCGTCGAGTTCGCGGCCGGCGGCGGGTGGGCGGTGACGGCGGCGCGCTGCCAAGTCTGCTTCGTCGCGTGACAGAGTGTCAGCCGGAGAGGATTGAGGAACGCGGCGCGCCCGCGCGCGTCGCTGGGCTGGAGTCTCGGGTCGTCTTGGCGAGGTGGTCGCCGGTTGGTCTGGCGGCCTCGGGCTTGGGTGCTGGCTCGGTCGCTCCAGCCTCGTGGCGGGCGGCGCAGGCGCGTGGCGCGCTGTCGGTTTATCCGGTTCGACCCTCCGAGGGTGCTGGTCCGTCACCCTCTTCCCATTTATTCAGACCCCCGCCGGGCGCCGGCGGTTCCGCGAATCGGCGCGCTCACGCCCGCTCGATCCGGAACGCGAAGCAGCCGGGCCGCGCGTTGTGGGCGTGGAGCCATGCCGTCTCCGGCATCGCGAGGAATCGTTTCACCAGCGCGTCCAGTTCGACGCCCGGCACCACGTCGGAGACGACCAGGAATCCGGAGGCGTCGTAGGCGCGGAGCGACGTGAGTCGGCGTCGCTGCATCGCGGGGATTCGGTCGATCGCGTCGTAGGCCGTGCCCGCGCTCCGCCGCACGTAGATCGGTCCCGAGCTTCGATAGGGCGTCGCGCCGTCGTGGTGCGTGAAGGGAAGGAGCAGCACTTCGTCGCCGACCGAGGCGTCCTCGAGACTCACGCGACACGGGAACGATTCCGGTTCATCGGCGATGATCCGTTTCACGTGGCGCTCGCGGAGTTGATCGTCGTTCAGGTCGAAGTACTCGTTGAAGAGGTCGGGCGAGAGCCCGCGGACACGGTAGTGCATGGCAATCCTCCGGTTCGGGTGACCGGATCAGCGTGCCGGAATCGGGGAACGGGTGAACTCCGATCCTTGCGGCCGAACTGGCCCGCCGCGTCCACCGGGGCCCCTGGGCGTCCCGGCGCGTACAGGACGGTGGGACCGCGGCGCGCGCCTTCCCGCCCTCGGCGGTCCGTTCCGGCTACCGCCCAGGATGATGCGCCGAAACCGGTTGCGCCCGGGTCCACCCCCGCGTCACGTGGCTGGATCGGACCCGGTGGCATATGTTTTGCCACCCCCCAACTCGTCCGCGGGGCCCTTCCCGCAGGCGGGTACGTCGGGGTCCGAGATCGGGGCGACCTACCCGCCGAACGCGATTCGCTCGAAGAGGAGAGTCAGTCATGCGCAAGTTGGCCGTTGTTGGCTTGGTGCTCGTGGGAGCGTTGCTCCTGGGCACCACGTTCGTCTTCTACTCGAAGTATCAGAAGTCCGCCTCGGACTACGCGCAGGCGACCGCCGATCACGAGAGCATGCGGCAGCGCTACGATCGCGCCGTCACGGAGATCGTGACGATCCAGGACAGCCTGAGCGCCATCGTTCTCGGCGGGGAGCAGGACCAAATCCTGACCCGCTCGAGCCAGCTCGAGACGCAGCCGCCGGGATCGATGCACGACGAAGTTCTGTCGCGCATCTCCCTCCTGAAGAGCGCGCTCGAGCGGACGAAGGACCGGATCGAAGACCTCGACACGAGGCTGAAGAAGAGCGGCGTGAAGATCGCCGGCCTGGAGCGGATGATCACGGGCCTCC
>DATIQI010000355.1:0-4173 GCA_035470985.1 Acidobacteriota bacterium | reverse complement strand
CGAGCCGAGGACGCTCCTACCGGTTCAGCGCCTCGGGATTCAGCACCTTGAACTCGACGCGCCGGTTCTTCGTCATTCCGGCGGCCGTGTCGTTGCTCGCGATCGGCTCCGACTCGCCGTAGCCCTTCGCCGTGAAGCGGTCGCGGCTCAGGCCGTGCTTCGAGACCAGGTAGTCGCGCACCGCGCCCGCCCGGGCTTCGCTCAGCGTCTTGTTGTACGCCTCCGCTCCCCGCGCGTCGGTGTGGCCACCGATCTCGATCTTCAGTTCGTGGTACTTCTTCAAGATGTCCGCGACCTCGTCCAGCACCGCGTGCGACTCGGACTTGATCGTGGACTTCGCCGTGTCGAAGTAGACATTGTCGAGGCGGATCCGACCGGTCTCGATCAGCTCCTTCTCGCGGCCGCCGATCGGGCAGCCCGTCCGGTCCACCTTCGTGCCGGCGGGCGTGCCGGGGCAACGGTCGACGCCGTCGCAGACGCCGTCGCCGTCCGAGTCCTTCGGACAGCCCTTCGCGTCCACCTGGCATCCCTGCGGCGTGCCGGGGCACTCGTCGATCCCGTCGTGGACGCCGTCTCCGTCCTCGTCCTTCGGGCAGCCGCGCGAATCGACCCGCGCGCCCTTCGGCGTGCCGGGGCATTCGTCGAGGCCGTCCCAGACTCCGTCGCCGTCGCTATCCTTGGGACAGCCGTCGGCGTCCACCTTGGCGCCCCGCGGCGTGTTCGGGCATCGGTCGGCGCGATCGGCCACGCCGTCTCCGTCCTCGTCGTTGTCCGTGATCTTGGCGCCGCCGAGACCGAACGAGAGGCCGCCGAAGACCTCGTGGCTCTCGAGCCACTCGCCGCTTCCCGTCACGGGATGCCGGAACGCGACGTTCCGGCCGTCGAGTCGGAGCGAGATCTTCTCGTTCAGGTGGTAGAGGAAGCCGAAGCCGGCGTTCCAGGCGAATTCCTGGCCGTCCATCGCGCCGCTCGCGTCCAGGAGCCCCATCCCGGCGGTGAGGTAGGGATTGAACCGCTCGTCCTGGCCGATGAAGTAGGTCAGGTTCCCCTCGCCTCGGAAGATCTTCGTGCTCGGTCCCGATCCCGACGCGGGATCGAAGTTCCCGTAATGAACGCGGCCCTCCACCGCCCAGACCGGATTCAGCTTGTACCCGACGATCGCGCCGGGTCCGAGCTTGCGGTCCTCCAGCGCGAGTTGCTTGGCGGGCCAATTCACCTGGAGGCCGGGGACGATCCACCAGCGGGACGTCTGATCGGCCCGGGCCGGGTCGGCCCCCCCGAGAAGGAGGGCCGCCGCCAGGCCGAGGGTGAGTGTCGAGGAGCGGTTCACGATGAAATCCCCTTTCCCGGAATCACTGCTTCGGGACGAAGGAGCGCTTCTCCTTCTCCCGCTTCAGCACTTCCGTATTGAGCACCTTGAACTCGACGCGGCGATTCTTCGCCATGCCGAGCTGGGTGTTGTTCGGGGCGATCGGCTGCGACTCTCCGTAACCCTTCGAGGAGAACTGCTCGGGCCGGAGCTCGGGGAACTTGTTCAGGAGATAGTCGAGCACCGCCTTCGCCCGCGCGTCGCTCAGCGACTGGTTCAGGGCGTCGCTCCCGCGCGAATCGGTGTGTCCGCCGATCTCGATGCGCAGCTCGGGCCACCGCGCCAGGATGTCGCCGACCTCGTCGAGGACCTTCTCCGACTCCGGCTTGATCGTCGACTTGCCGGTGTCGAAGTTCACGTCCTGGAGCCGGATCATGCCCGTGTCCAGGAGCTCGGTCTCCTTCTGGCTCACCTCGATCGGGCAGCCGGTCCGATCCACGCGCACGTTCGCGGGCGTATCGGGGCACTTGTCCACGCCGTCGCAGACTCCATCCTGGTCCGCGTCGCTGGGGCATCCGTTCGTGTTCACGGTGCAGCCGACCGGCGTGTTCTCGCACTGGTCGATCCCGTCGAGGATGCCGTCGGCGTCCGAGTCCTTCGGGCAGCCGTTCGCGTCCACCGTGGCGCCCGCCGGGGTCGAGGCGCACGCGTCGAGGCCGTCGAAGACCCCGTCGCCGTCCGCGTCGCTCGGGCAGCCCTTCGCGTCCACCGTCGCGCCCTTCGGCGTGCCGTCGCACTGGTCGATGCCGTCCGCGACGCCGTCGCCGTCGCCGTCCACCGGGCATCCGTTCACGTCCACGCGGGCGCCGAGCGGCGTGCTGGGACACTGGTCGAGCTTGTCGGGGACGCCGTCGCCGTCGGTGTCGCGCGGCTTGCCGCCGAAGCCGAAGGCGAGCGCGCCGAAGACCTCGGGCTGGAACTTGAACTCCTCCTCGGTCAGGCTCGTCGGCACTTTGTAGGAGACGGCGCGCCCTTCGAGGCGGAGCGCGACCGAGTTCGAGAGACCGATGTGGAAGCCGCCGCCGCCGTTCCAGGCGAACTTCGTCTCGTCGTCGGGGCTTCCGCTCGAGTTGATGACGCCGGCGCCGGCCGTCAGGTAGGGCTTGAAGGCGGTCTTCGTGAGGAACCAGGTCAGGTTCCCCTCGCCGTGGAGAAGATCGAGCGACCCCGTCGCCGGAGCGTCGTAGTCGGAGGAAGTGAAGTGGCCGCGAACCTCGAGCGCCCAGGTCCGGGAGAGACGGAAGCCGAGGATCCCGCCGAACGACGGGCGATTCTCCTCGACGCCGAGTTCCGAGGGAATCCACGCCATACCGCCGCCCGGCGCGATCCACCACGCCGGTAGGTCTTCCTTGGCGGCCGCCGGGACGGCGGCGAGGAGCAGCAACAGAGTCAGAAACAAGGTGCGCGAAGTGAAACGCACTGGGAACCTCCTTTTGGGGAGTGGGCCTCCATCGCGAGGACCAGGCGTTCGAGCCCGTCCGTGGGATCGCTACCGGAATCTAGCCCAGGTCCGGGCTATGGGCAAGGCACGAAGAGACTACGACCGGACCTAATTGACGTCGCGAGAAGAAGATGGCATGGTGTCTCCGATGACCGAAACGGGATTCGATCAGGCGCTCCGGGAGGGGTACGGCTTCCAGGAGCCGAGTCTTCTCATCGGAGCGCCGCTCCGGAACGGCAAGGTCGCCTCCGAGGCGCGCGTGAGGCTCCCGCTCGCCATGATGAACCGCCACGGCCTGATCGCGGGCGCGACCGGAACCGGCAAGACCCGGACGCTCCAAATGCTGGCCGAGCAGCTCTCCGCGGCCGGCGTCCCGGTCTTCCTGGCGGACATGAAGGGGGATCTGACCGGGATCGCGGCGCCGGGGGTATCGAACGCGAAGATCGAGGAGCGATCCCGCGCGATCGGGGTCCCCTTCGCGCCCGCCGGAGCGCCCGTCGAGTTCGTGAGCCTGAGCGGCGCGTCGGGCACGCCGGTCCGCGCGACGGTCTCGTCGTTCGGCCCGCTCCTCCTCGCCCGCGCGCTCGACCTGAACGACACGCAGCAGAGCGTCCTCTCCATCGTCTTCAAGTTCTGCGACGACCGGGGACTCCTCCTGCTCGACCTCTCCGACCTCCGCGCCGTGCTTCAATTCCTGACGACCGACGGCGCCGGGGAGCTGGCCTCCTACGGCGGCATGTCGAAGGCGACCGTGGGCGTGCTCCTGCGCGAGATCATGGAGCTGGAATCGCAGGGGGCCGATCGCTTCTTCGGCGAGCCGGAATTCGAGGTGGAGGATCTCTTCCGCGCGGAGGGGGGGCGCGGCGTCGTCACCATTCTCGAGCTGGCCGACCTCCAGGATCGCCCGGCCCTCTTCACCACCTTCATGATGTGGCTCCTCGCCTCGCTCTACCGCGAGCTCCCGGAGGCGGGCGATCTCGACAAGCCGAAGCTCGTCTTCTTCTTCGACGAGGCGCATCTCCTCTTCGAAGGGGCCTCCAAGCCGTTCCTCCAGCAGGTGGAACAGGTGGTGAAGCTGATCCGCTCGAAAGGGATCGGGGTCTTCTTCGTGACGCAGACGCCGAAGGACGTCCCGCCCGACGTCCTGGCGCAGCTGGGGAGCCGCGTCCAGCACGCGCTTCGCGCCTTCACGCCGCAGGATCAGAAGGCCCTGAAGGCGACGGCCGAGACGTTTCCGGTCTCCGACTACTACGACATCCCGGAGACCTTGACCTCGCTCGGGATCGGGGAAGCCCTCGTGACGGTGCTCGGCCCGCGAGGCGTCCCGACCCCGGTGGTCGCCACGCTCGTCGCGCCTCCGGTC
>DATIQI010000354.1:0-9323 GCA_035470985.1 Acidobacteriota bacterium | reverse complement strand
AGGGGACGGGAGACGCGACGAGGTCGCCCGTCACGAGCACGCGCTCGCGCGGCAGATACGCCACGATATCGCCGGACGAGTGCCCGCGACCGAGGAAGCGGAGTTCCACGACGCGATTCCCGAGATCGATCGTCATCGCATTGGAGAACGTCACCTGGGGATAGCGCGGCTCGTAGCGCTCGAACTCCTGGAGCGCGGCGCGCCGTCCCGCCAGCTCCTCGGTCGTCGCGCGGCGATCGGCGTCGCGGAGCTTCTTCCCGTCGTCCCCCTTGCCACGCTTCAGCCGACCCTCCAGCGCGGAGACACGCGCGCGGTAGCGGGCGAGGTTCGGCACGTCGAAGCCCTCCTCGAGCTCGGGCGTCGTGGTGTGGCCGACGATCGAGATCCCCGGAAACGCCTCGGCGTAGGCGGCGTTGCCGCGCACGTGGTCGGGGTGCCAGTGCGTGTTCACGAGGTAGCGAACCGGCTTGTCGCTCCACGTGCGGATCTGCGCGATGTCCTCGCGCGCGCTGGAGGGGAGGTAGCCCGAGTCGATGACGAGAACTTCACGATCCCCGATCACGACCGTGGTGTTTCCCTGCGGATTCGTGTCGGGTCCGTCCTTGTGACGGATGACGTGGACGCCGTCCGCGACCTCGATCGTCGAGCGCTCGCGGCTCACGACGGAGCGGGCGGCAGCCGGGGCGCCGGGAGCGTCCGCGGCCGCCGCCGTGGGGAGCGGGGCGGCCAGAGCGAGGAGAATGGCCACGATGGGACTCGGCGTAACTCGATTCATGGCTTGGCCTTTCCGGGATGAGCCACCAAGTGGGGGAATTGGCGCGTCCGCGAATGGTAGCCCCGCGATACCCCGCGCGTACCCTGCTCTCTCACAATTGATTAGGCACCTGACATCTTGCGCGTTGCCGTGGCGCGGGAGTTGCCTGAACATTAGCTGATCGAATTGCCTCAACCGAACAGGCTGGAGGACACCATGCCCCGCACACTTGGACCGCACCCTGGCCGGATAGCGTTGGCCGTCGCGCTCGCGATCGCCGGCGGATTCCTCGTCTCTGGCCTCACCGCGCGCCCTCACGAGAGCACGAAGCAGAGGCCGGAAACGACGGTCGCGGCCGTCGCGCCCGCGCCCGTGCACGCGCCCGACCTCGAGCAGGCCGAGCAGTCCGAGCAGACCAGGCGGCCGGAGCCGCGGGCCCTGCCCGCCGACCCCGAACCGTATGCCGCGGCCGGCATGATCGTGGGAATCGATCCCGAAACCGGGAAGATCGGAAAGCCGACGCCCGACCAGCGCGCCGAGATCGAGCGCTCCGCTCCGCTCGCGAGCCCCGCGTTCGATCGCTCGGGGGAAGGACTCACCGTCGTCCATCGTCCCGACGGATCGACGATGGCCGATCTGCAGGGACGATTCCAGGAATACACGGTCGTCCGGATCGGACCCGACGGGACGAAGTCTCAGGTCTGCGTTCAGCATCCCGAGCTGGAAGCCGCGCTCGCGGGCTCCCCGGCGGCGGAGACCGAACCGCCGGCGCCGGCCGCCCCGAAAGCGGAGGAGCGCTGAGCCATGACATCCTCCTTCGCTAGAGTTCAGGCCCTCGCGCCGGCATCGCTCCTCGCCGCCGCGCTCTCGCTCTCACTCCTCGTCGCGTTCGCCGCCGCGCCCTCCGCGCTCGCCGCCACGATCACGATCGTGAACAACGACGGAGCCGGCGAGGGCTTCAACGACCCGACGCCCGTTTCTCCGGTCGGAGGCAACCCCGGCACCACGCTCGGCGCGCAGCGGCTCTTCATCTTCCGGCACGCGGCCGCGATCTGGGGAACGATTCTTCCGAGCGACGTCACGATCCTGGTTCGCGCGCAATTCAACTCCCAAACATGCAACGCCACGAGCGGCGTGCTCGGGAGCGCCGGCGCGACGACCGTCCACGCCAACTTTCCCGGAGCCCTGGTCGCGGACACCTGGTACGGCCAGGCCCTCGCGAACCGGCTCGCGGGCGTCGACCTGGACGCGACGAATCCCGACATCAACGCGACGTTCAACTCGGACGTCGACAATTTGACGTGCCTCGGCGAGACCAACTGGTACTACGGCACCGACGGAGACGACGGAACGGATATCGAGCTCCTGCCCGTGGTGCTCCACGAGCTGGGACACGGGCTCGGATTCCAGACCTTCACGGACAACAGCACCGGCAGGTTCTTCAACAACATCGCCGACATCTTCGCGCGGAATCTGCTCGACAAGTCGAGCGGGCTCCGTTGGGACCAAATGACGTTCAACCAGCGGAAGGCTTCGGCGACGAACACTGGCAATCTGGTCTGGGGCGGCGCGTACGTCACGTCGTCGGCGCCGGGCGTCCTCGCGCACGAGCCCGTCGTCGAAGTCACCGCGCCGGCCACCATCGACGGCTTCTACACGGCGGCGACGGCCGAGTTCGGCCCGCCCGCTTCGTCTCCCGGCGTCTCCGCGAACGTCGTCCTCATCCAGGACGGGACCGTCCCGATCACGGACGGCTGCGAGGCGATCGTGAATGGGGCCGCCCTCAGCGGGAAGATCGTGCTGATCGACCGCGGGCTCTGCACGTTCGTCGCGAAGGTCGCGACGGCGCAGGCCTACGGCGCGGTCGGAGTCATCGTGGTGAACAACGTCGCCGGAGCTCCCGCTCCCATGGGGGGCACCGATCCCTCGATCACCATTCCGTCGCTGATGATCTCGCAGGCGGACGGCACGACCATCAAGAACGCGCTCCTCTCGGGCACGGTCACCGCGACGATTCGGACACACCCGACGCTGCTGGCGGGCGCTCATTCGAGCGGGGAAGTGCGCATGTACGCGCCGAGCCCGCTCCAGCCCGGCTCGTCGGTCTCCCACTTCGACGACACCGCGTTCCCCGACGTCCTGATGGAGCCCGCGATCAACACGGGGCTCCACGACACGGTGGATCTCACGCACCAGCTCTTCGTGGACATCGGCTGGCTCGGGGGCATCACCGCGGCGGCGGCCACGCCCTCGTCGCCGGGCTTCCGGGCCCGGTCCGCGCCGAATCCGTTCGATCCGTCCACCGTGATCTCGCTCTCGCTCCCGACTTCGGGCGCGACGCGGGTCGAGGTCTACGACATCCAGGGGCGGATGGTGAAGCGCCTGGTGAACACGTGGCTTCCGGCGGGGGATCACGCCGTCACGTGGGACGGGACGAACCAGGAGGGCCGCCCGGTCGGTTCGGGCGTCTACTTCTCGCGGATCGAGTCGAACGGACTGAAGACGGGTCAGCGGCTCGTGAAGCTGAACGACTGAGTTCCGATGCTCGCGGTCGCCGCCAGGGGGACGGCGCACAGCGCACCCCAACGGAGGCACGCCATGATCGCGAATCGTTCCTCTGCACGGAGCCGCCGATCCTTCGCCGTGCGGCTCCTCTTCGTCATCGCCGTCGTCGCCGGCTGCGGCGAGGACTCGAGCGCCGGAAAGGACCTGCAGGTCTCGAACCAGCAGGACTCGTTCCAGTTCCAGGTCACCGACGTGAAGCATTACAGCCACACGTACACGTACACCTGGGCGAACTCCGGCGCCTCCGCCAGCGTGAACCAGGCCTGCTCCATCACGGGAGGCGCGGCCACGCTGATCCTCCGCGACGCGAACGGCGCGTCGGTCTACGCGCAAAGCCTGAAGTCGAACGGGACCTTCAGCTCCACGGTCGGGGCTCCCGGAAACTGGACCGTGGAGGTGCTCCTGAGCAACGCATCGGGCACGTTGAACTTCCGGGCGCAAAAGCTCTGACCGGGGATCGCGCCCGGGCGCGCGGCGCGCTCGAACGGAACCATCCCATGATCGCGAGACGCGCCGCGCGGCCGATGCGCCTCTTTCGAGTCCTGTCGATCCTCCTCGCCGCCGCCTGCGTCGCCGGCTGCGGCGAGGACTCGAGCGTCGGGAAGGACTTTCGGGTCGTGAACCAGCCCGACGTCTTCCAGTTCCAGGTGACCGAGATGAAGAACTACAGCCACACGTACAGCTACGCGTGGGCGAACTCCGGCGCCACCGCCACCGTGATCCAGTCCTCCACCATCACCGAGGGGACGGCCACCCTCTTCCTCCGCGACGGGAACGGCGAGACGGTCTACGCGAAGAGCCTGAAATCGAACGGGTCGTTCCTCTCCGAGGCCGGCGTGCCGGGGACCTGGACGGTGGACCTGCTCCTGGACGACGTCTCGGGAACGCTGAACTTCCGGGCCCAGAAACTCTAGCCCGCGCCGCCGGTCCCCACGGGGCCCCCGGTCCCGGCGGGACCTCCCCCGAGAATCCGAAACGCCTCCTCCACCATGTCCGCGTGGATCCCGACCGTGTCGGCGACGTTCCGCGCGTAGCCGCCGGCGAGCGTGGCGAAGACCGGCACGCCGCGAACCACGCAGGCGTCGAAGACCAGCCGGTCGCGCGCACGCAGATCGTCGCGCGTCAGGCTCAAACGCCCCAGCTGATCCTCTTCGTAGGGATCGGCGCCCGCCACGTAGGCCACCAGGTCGGGCTCCACGCGGTCGAGGATCCGAGGCACGTTGTGCGCGAGCGACGCGAGGTAGCGTTCCCCGCTCGCGTGGGTCTCCAGCCCGATGTCGACGTCGCTCGGCGGTTTCACGGCCGGATAGTTGTCCTCCTCGTGAATGGAGAAGGTGAAGACCGTCGGGTCGTCGCGGAAGAGGGCGGCCGTGCCGTTTCCCTGATGGACGTCCACGTCGATCACCGCCGCGCGCCGGATCTCCTTCGCGGTCTGGAGCTCCCGGATCGCGATCGCCACGTCGTTCAGCACGCAGAATCCTTCCCCGTGATCGGCGAACGCGTGGTGGAACCCCCCTCCCAGATTGATCGCGATCTCGCGCCGGAGCGCGAGCCGCGCGGCCGCGATGCTCCCACCCGCGCAGAGGAGGCAGGCGTCCACGAGCGCCTTCGAGTAGGGAAGCTCGAGGATCGCCTCTTCCAGGGCCGAAAGCCGCCCGTGGAGGAGCTTCTCGATGTAGGCGCGGTCGTGCGCGCGCGCCACCTGCTCCGGCGTGGCGGGCGCCGGCGCCACGAACTCGTCCTCCCGGACGAGGCCGCGCCGCACGATCTCCTCCCGGATCAGACGGAACTTCTCCATCGGGAAGACGTGTCCGCCGATGTCGGCGTAGTAATCCGGATGATGGACGAGCGCGGGTGCCTGGCGCGCGGCGCGCACGGAGTTACTCGAACGCGTAGGGGTTGGTCGTGCTCGTGGGCTCGTCGGGCTCCACGGGCCGGGCCGTGCTCGGCGTCGCGGGCGCGGCGGCCGCGGGCACCATCGCGCGGTAGAGGACGAGAAGAGCCGAGACGCTGAAGGGGAAGAGCGCCGCGCTCACGGCCGAGGTCCAGACGAGTCCGGCGATCTGAGCGCCGAGGAACTGCTGGCGGGCGACGGCGCTCACCGCGGCCAGCATCGAGGTCGGGAAGGAAACGAAGAGGAGGACCAGGAAGAGGGCGAGCCCGAAGAAGAGGAGTCTCCCGAAGAGCCCGCCGAAGCGCGATCGGACCAGTCGGAAACTCTCGCGAAGGGACGCGATCGGGCCGCGGCCGTCCAGGATGAGGAGCGGCACCGCGAACGAGAGGAAGAAGGCCGCGGCGAGAATCCAGATGAAGGCCGGGACCATGGCCGCCATCACGAGGAGCATCTTCACCTCCGGCGGCGCGGCGGCGAGCGGCGCGGCCGCGATCGCCGCGCCGATGATGATGGCGATCGCGGGCCCGCCGATGATCGCGCCCTGAGCCAGACCGGAGAGCGCGAACTTCGGCAGGAGCTCCAGCACCAGCTTCGCTCCGTCGAAGTAGGAGCGGCGCTCCCCTCGGAGGATCGAGTCCTGGAGCGGCAGGAACGGCGTGTAGACGAGGACCAGGAGCGGCAGGTACGCCGCCGCGGTCACCACCGCCGTCACCATGCGCGCCTGCGGATCGGGATAGCCGAGCGGCGACGTCGCGTCGCCCGTGAAGAGGAGATAGAGTCCCATCCCGAACCGATAGCAGAAGAGGAGCACCAGCGCCGGCATGGCGGGCCGGATCGACCGCACGCCGAGCCGGATCAGATCGCGGAGGTAGTCGCCGAGTCCCGGAAGCGGAACCGGAGGCACGAAGGGCCGCGGCGCGACCGGCGGCGGCGGCGGCGTCTCGGACGCCGGGTCGGCGGCCGGCGGCGGCGACGGCGGCGTCTCGGACGGCGGGCCGGCGGCCGGCGGCGGAGTCTCCGGGAACTCCCTCGAATCCATGGGCGGCAGGATACACCCGGTGCCGACCCCGCCCAACCCCGTTGTCCCCGGCTCCGCGCCTCTGGTAGCGTCCGCGGCCATGAGCACGGAAGGGCGCATCCCCCGCGTCGCGATCCGGCTGAACGACTGGACGCAGCGCTGGATTCCCGGCGCGTTCACCATCGCCTGGATCCTCACGCTCGTGGTCTTCGCCCTCGGGCTCACGATCGGCGGCGCGCGGCCGCTCGACGCGGTCCGCTTCTGGGGCGACGGCTTCTGGGAGCTCCTCCCGTTCAGCATGCAGATGTGCCTCGTGATGTTCACGGGGAGCATCGTCGCCGTCTCGCCTCCGGTGGCGCGCGGTCTCGCGTGGCTCGCCGCCCGCCCGCGGACGCCGCGCCAGGCGATCCTCCTGATGGCGCTCCTCTCCATGCTCCTCGCGCTCGCCCACTGGGGGCTCAGCATCGTCGGGAGCGCGGTCCTCGTGCGGGAGATCGGCCGCCGGAGAAGCGGCGTCGACTACCGTCTCCTGGTCGCGGCCGCGTACCTCGGCATGGGAACGACGTGGCACGCCGGGCTCTCGGCGTCGGCCCCGCTCCTGGTGGCGACGCCGGGCCACTTCCTCGAAAGCGACATCGGCCTCATCCCCGCCGCCCAGACGATCTTCGCGCCGTTCAATCTGATCCTCGTCGCGATCGTGATCGTGCTCTTCGCGGTGATCACGCCGCTCCTCCACCCGTCCGCGGAGAAGGCGGTCACGGTGAGCGCCGCGCAGCTCGAGGCGATCCGCCTCTTCGAGCCGCCCCCGCCGCCCCCGCGCGGGGAGCGGCGCACGGTCGCCGAACGGCTGGAGCACTCCCGCTGGATGAACGCGACGTTCGGAGCCCTCGCGCTCCTCTGGATCGCGGGGTACCTCCTCCGGCCCCAGCACCCCGTGACGCTGAACGTCCTCAACTTCACCATGTTGGCGCTGGGCGTCGCCCTCCACCGTTCGGCCGCCGCGTTGGTGGCCGCGGCGGAGGACGCGGGGAAGCTGATCTTCGGAATCGTCCTCCAGTTTCCGCTCTACGCGGGGATGTACGGGATCATCCAGGAGACGAAGCTGGCGGAGGCGCTCGCCCAGGGGTTCCTCTCCATCGCCTCGCCCCAGACCTATCCGGTCATCGTCTACTGGTACTCGGGCCTCGTGAACTACTTCGTTCCGTCCGGCGGGTCGAAGTGGGCCATCGAGGCGCCCTACATTCTCTCCGCCGGCCAATCGCTCGGCGTGCCGGCGGCGAAGGTGGTGACCGCGTACGCCTGGGGCGACATGATGACCGACATCATCCAGCCCTTCTGGGCCCTGCCGCTCCTCGCCGCCGCGAAGCTCGATTTCCGCGAGATCCTCGGATTCTGCATGATCCTCTTCTGCATCTACGCGCCGGTCGTCTCGCTCGCGTTCCTCCTCTTCCCGCGTTAGTCTCGACGCCATGGAAGCCGCCCTCGGCGCGACCACCGCCGCGCCCGTCCCGCTCCGCCTCGACGACGAGCAGCGCGCCGCCGTCGAGCACGCGGACGGCCCCCTCCTGATCGTGGCCGGCGCGGGGACGGGGAAGACCACCGTCATCGCGCGCCGTATCGCGCACCTGATCGAGACGAAGCGGGCGCGCCCCTCCCAGATCCTGGCGCTCGCCTTCAACGACAAGGCCGCCGCCGAGATGCAGGAGCGGGTGGATCTCCTCGTGCCGTACGGCTACGCCGACGTCTCCATCCAGACGTTCCACGCCTTCGGCGAAGAGGTCCTCTCGAGCCAGGGGCTCGAGATCGGGATCGCGCCGGGCTTCACGGTCCTCGACAAGACCTCGCAGGCGCTCTTCATCGCCGAGCGGCTGGAGGACCTCGGGCTGCGGCACTACATGCCGCTTTCGGACCCCACGCGCTACCTCGCGACGCTCGCCGACTTCTTCGGGCGCGCGAAGGACGACCCCCAGTGGCCGGAGGACGTTCGCCGCGCCGCGGCAGAGACCTCCGACCGCGCGGCCGCCGCGCGCGCGGCGGGCGGAGGCGACGAGTCGCTGATCGAGGCGCTGGAGGATCGCGCGGCGCGCCTCGCGGAGCTGGGGGAGGCCTACGAGCGCTACAACGCGCTCCTCTGGCGCGCGGGATTCCTCGACTTCGGCGACCTTCTCGCGCTGACGCTCCGGCTCTTCGAGCGAAGTCCGTCGGCGCTCCGGCGACTTCAAGACCGGTTCCGCTACGTCCTGGTGGACGAGTTCCAGGATACGAATCCGGTGCAGTTCAAGATCGTCCGCCGCCTGGTGGAGACCCACCGGAACCTGGTCGTCGTCGGCGACGACGACCAGAGCATCTACCGCTTCCGCGGCGCCCACCTGAAGAACATCCTGGAATTCCGCGCGCACTACCCCGGCACGAAGGAGATCGTGCTCCGGCGCAATTACCGGAGCACGCGTCAGATCCTGGCCCGATCGCGCCGCCTCATTCTCCAGAACCAGGAGCGGCTGGAAGTCCGGTACGGCATCTCCAAGGAGCTGATCGCCGACAAGGACGGCGACGAGCCGCTCTGGAAGGAGTTCGAGACCGAGACCGACGAGGCCGCCTGGGTGGCCGACCGGATCGCGGCCGCCGTCCGCGAGAAGCGCCGGCGCCCGCGCGACTTCGCGATTCTCGTCCGCAACAACAAGCACGCCGAGCCGTTCCTCCGCGCGCTCGACGAGCGGGGGATCGACTACTACTTCTCGGGGAGCCGCGGACTCTTCCAGCGCCCCGAGGTGAAGGAGCTGATCTCGCTCCTCCAGTCGCTCTACCAGGACTCGCGGCCCGAATACCTCTACCTCCTCGCCTCCGAGGCGTACGGCGTCCCGGAGGACGACCTCGCGAAACTGATGCACGCCCTGGCCCGCGACCCGGCGCCGCTCCGCGCGCTCTTCCGGCGCGCGGCCGCGGGGAAGGGCGCGCTCGATCTCTCCGACGACGGGCGCGACCGCCTACGGCGGCTCCTCGAGGACGTGGACGCGCTCCAGGAGTTCGCGCGCGGCAGGAGGACGGGCGAAGTGCGCTACCACTACCTCGACCGCCGCGGAATTCTCAAAGAA
>DATIQI010000353.1:0-1841 GCA_035470985.1 Acidobacteriota bacterium | reverse complement strand
GACAAGGCCAGCTCCGCGCTCGCCGCGCTCGAGCCTTGGCGTTCTCGCCGGTGACCTCTTCCGACGAGATCTGCTCCATCATCGCCTTCGTCACGTCATCGGTCGTGTGCGACCAGATGTCCGCCGGGTCGCATCGGACCTGGCGGCGCACCAGTTCGCTCCGAGGCGCCCATCCGATCCGGACGAAGACGCCGGCGGCGGGAATCACCTTCGTCGCGCGCCCGCCGCGCGGTCGATACTCCACGCCCTCCGCGGCGTCGCTTCCCACGATTCGCGTGACCGCCGCGCCCGTCACGATCCGAATCCGCGCGTTCGATCGGACCCGCGCCAGGAAATCCTCGCGCGCGCGGAATCGGGCCGAGCGGTGGAGGAGCGTCACGTCCGATCCCGCCTCCGCGCAGAGAAGCGCATCCTCGACGGCGGCGGTGCCGCCCCCGATGACCACCACCGGGCGTCCCTCGAAGCGCATCCGGTCGCGGTTGGCCGAGTGGGAAACGCCGCGGTTCAGGAGTTCCGCCTCGCCGGGAACGCCGAGCGTGCGGCGCCGGAGTCCGGTCGCGATCACGACCGCCCTCGCGTGGATCTTCGTCGCGTCGCCCGCTTCGTCCGCCGCGCGCTCGATCCAGAGCCCGCGCGCCGAGACGCGGCTCACGCCGGCCCCGACCAGGGCCGGCAGTCCGGCCGCGCGCGCGTCGGAGAGAACGGCGCCCGCGAGGCGCGCTCCGTCCCAGCCGTAGGCGCCGAGGAAGTTCGGGATGGCGGCGTGGATCTCGTGGAGCTGTCCGCCCGGGCGCGACGCCTCCTCGAGGAGGAGCGCGTCGAGGCCGAAGTCGCGGAGCCAGAGCGCCGTGGAGAGGCCGGCCACGCCCGCGCCGACGATGATCGCGTCGAGCCGCTCGGGGGCCGCGGGGCGCTTGGGGGGGCGCTTCGCGGGGCGGGGCGTCCGCGTCATACCGACGCCGCGACCTCCCAGAACGTCTTCGGCTCGATCGGGGCGAGCGCGTAGCGTTCGGCGAGCCGCTCGAGCACGCGGCGGCGCGCGTCGAGGAGAGGGCCCTGGAGCGCCGACACGCCGCCCGCGTGGATCCGGATGGTCGCCGTGACACCCGGAACGCGGCGCAGCTTCCCGCCGCCCCGCGAGACGCGGATCAGCCACTCCCAATCCTCGGAGTAGGTGAACGAGTCGTCGAAGGCGCCGAAGCGCTCGAACGCGGCGCGGCGCGCGGCCATGGCGCTCGGCGGGATGAAGCCGTCCCGGACGAAGACGCCGGGGTCGAACTCGCGCGCGATGGTGCGCGTGCCGTCCGTTTCCAGATTGAGGATCACGACGTCGGAATAGACGATGTCGGCGTCGGGATCGCCGTCGAGCGCGCGCGCGAGCGCCGCCGTGTGGCCGGGCTCCCAGAGATCGTCGTCGTCCAGGAACGCGACCGCGTCGCCTCGCGCTCGTTCCAGCCCGCGGTTCCGCGAGCGCGCGGCGCCCTCGGCCTCGCCGTCGTGCTCCACCAGGGTCGTGGGAAATTCCAGCCGGTCGAGCGCGGCGACCGCGGCCTCGCTCAGCGGCGCGCCCCCGTCCCGAACGAGAACCAGTTCCAGCTCGGGATGGGTCTGGCGCCGGACGCACTCGAGCGCCTCCAGCAGGAAATCGGGCCGGTCTCGCGTGGGAAGGAGGATCGAGACCGAGGGCACGGGACTAGCGGCCGCGCCTCGACGCCCCGGCCGACCCGGAGGTCGCCGGCGCTTCGCCGCGCCGCGCCTCCGTGACGAGACGCGCGCGCCCCTCGGCGCCGCGAAGCTGCTGGCCGGCCTGGTGCTGACCCTCTGGTACGCCTCCCTATGAC
>DATIQI010000352.1:0-22505 GCA_035470985.1 Acidobacteriota bacterium | reverse complement strand
GCGCCCTTCCGAATCGCGCGGGGCATCCAGAGCAAGATGCTCGAGGCGATGGCCATGGAGCGCCCCGTCGTCGGGACCCCGATCGCGTTCCAGGGGCTCGCGGCCGGCCGCGAGGACGGCGTCTCGGTGGCGGACGGGGTGGAGGCGTTCGCCGCGGACGTCGCGGCGCTCCTCCAGGACGGCGACGCCCGGCTCGCCCGCGGGCGGGCCGCGCGCCGTTTCGTCGAGCGCCACCACCGGTGGGAGGATCAGGGGCGCCGGCTCGAGGAGATCCTCCTCGGGCTCCAGGGCGACCCGGCTCGTCCGGCGCCCGCGGTCGCCCGCGGCGCCGAGGGCGCGCGATGATCGCGGAGCGCGCCGCCGCTCTCTCGGTCGCCCGCGTGTCGGACGCCGGCGCCTTTCGCGATCTGGAGCGCGAGTGGGACGCTCTCTACGAGCGATCGCCCGCCCGATCGGTCTTCCTCCGATGGGGATGGCTCTACGCGTGGTGGGAAGCCTTCGGAGAGGGGCACCAGCTCCGCATCTACGCCGCGCGCGACGCCGCCGGCCGCCTGGTCGGCCTGGCGCCGCTTTGCCGGCGCGTGGAGCCGTCGCCCTGGCCGATCCGCGTGCTGACCTTTCTCGGCACGGAGCGCGTCAGCTCGGACTTCATGGACGTCCTCGTGGCGCCCGAGCTGGAGGCGGAGGCGTCCTCGGCGCTCTGGGACGCCATCGCCCGCGACGCCTCCGACGTCGACTGGATCCGGTGGTGCGACATCCTCGACTCCTCCGTGGTCGCGCGGCGGATCGTCCCCGTGGCGCGCGAGGCGGGCTGGCCGGTGGAGGACCGCCTGGCCGAGTACTGCCCCTTCGTGACGCTCCCCGACTCGCTCGAAACGCTTCTCGCGCGCCGCGGCAAGTCGCTTCGCGATCAGTATCGCCGTTCCGCGCGCAAGCTCGAGGCGGCCGGCACGACGATCGCCGTCGACACGGACGCCGCGACGCTCCCCGAGGCGCTCGATTCGCTTTACCGGCTCCACGAGGAGCGCTGGCGGCGGAAGGGGCGGGAAGGGAACTTCCGGGACGGCCGCGTCCGCCGCTTCCACGAGCGCGTCGTCCGGGCGTTCGCGCCGCGGGGGCTCCTGCGCCTCTACCGGCTCCGCGTGGCGGACCGGACCTTCGCCGTCCTCTACGCGCTGGACGACCGGGGCGTGCTCTCCTACTACCAGGCGGGGTTCGATCCGGCGCCGCCCGATTCCTCCATGAAGCCGCACGATTACAGCCCGGGCACGGTCCTGATCGGAACGGCGATGGAGGACGCCATTCGCCGGGGGCGGACCGAGTTCGATTTCCTCCGGGGCCACGAGCCCGCGAAGTTCCGGTGGACCGACGACTATCGGGTGACGCGCACCATGACGGTGATTCCGCGGGGACGATGGCGCGGTCGCGCGGCGATGGCGGCGGTGCGCGCGAACCGGGGTGCTCGCGGACTCGCCCGCCGGTTGCTCCGGAGGCCATCGCTGCCCGCGCCTCCTCCCGCGCCGGGCGGGGGACGCTGACCATGTGCGGCATCGTAGGCGCCATCCACGCTTCGAACCTCCCGGCCCCCGAGCCCGCCTTTATCGAGCGGATGGCCGACCGGATCCGGCATCGCGGGCCGGACGGAAGCGGCGTCTGGGTCGAGGGGGGCGCGGGTCTCGGCCACCGGCGGCTCTCCATCATCGATCTCGCGGGGGGCGCGCAGCCGATGCACTCGGCGGACGGCGCGCACGTCATCGTCTTCAACGGCGAGATCTACAACTTCGCCGAGATCCGCGCCGAGCTGGAGGGGAAGGGGCACCGCTTCACGACGCGCTCCGACACGGAAGTCATGCTCGCCGCCTATCGCGAATGGGACGTCCGCTGCGTGGAGCGGTTCCACGGGATGTTCGCGTTCGCGCTCTGGGACCGCGCGCGGCGCCGCCTCTTCGCGGCGCGCGACCGACTGGGGAAGAAGCCCTTCTACTACGCCTCCACGTCCTCGCGCTTCCTCTTCGCGTCCGAGCTGAAGGCGCTCCTCGAGTCGCCCGATCTGCCCCGCGACGTGAACGCGGCGGCCCTCCACGAGTTCCTCTCCCGATCCGTCATCGGCGGATCGCGCACGATCTACCGGGCGGTCCGGAAGCTCCCGCCGGCGCATCGGCTCCTCTGGGAGGAGGGGCGGCTCTCCGTGGAGCGCTACTGGAAGCTCCGGTTCGAGCCCGACCGGCCCCCCCGATCCGAGGCGGAGTACCTGGAGGAGTTGGACGTCCGGCTCCGCGACTCGGTGCGCGAGCGGATGATCTCCGACGTGCCTCTGGGCGCCTTCCTGAGCGGCGGCGTCGACTCCAGCGTGGTCGTCGCGCTGATGGCCTCGCTTTCGTCCCGGCCGGTGAAGACCTTCACGATCGGGTTCGACGAGGAGGGCTACTCGGAGATCGAGGACGCGCGCGTCGTCGCCCGGCACCTCGGCACCGACCACGCCGAGCACGTCGTGAAGCCCGACGCCTTCGCGATCCTCGCGGAGCTCGCGTGGCACTACGACGAGCCGTTCGGGGACGCCTCCATGATCCCGACGTACTACGTCTGCCAGATGGCGCGCCGCGAGGCGACCGTCGCGCTCTCGGGCGACGGCGGCGACGAGGTCTTCGCGGGCTACATGCGCTACCAGAACGCGCTCCGCGAGGAGCGCTGGTCGCGCGTCCCGGGCTGGATCCGGAAAGGCGTGGCGGGGCCCCTCGCAGCGCTTCTTCCCATGGAAGCGCCGGGCCGGAACCGGCTCCACGCCATCGCGCGCCACGACCCGGCGGCGCCGGGCTATCACCTCGGGATGTACCCCTATATCCGCGACCGGCTCCTGACGCCCGAATTCCGCCGCGCCGCCGCGGCCGCCTGGCGCGAGGAGCCGGCGGACGACGCCGGCGCGCCCTGGCCCGACGATCTCGTCACGCGCCTCCAGGCGATGGACACGTCCGCCTATCTGCCCGACGATATTCTCGTGAAGGTGGACCGAGCCAGCATGGCCCACTCGCTCGAAGTCCGGGCGCCGCTCCTCGATCACCGGCTCGTGGAGTTCATGGCGCGGGTTCCGATCTCCTTCAAGCTCCGCGACGGCGTGGCGAAGGACCTCCTGAAGCGGTGGGCGGCCCCCGTTCTGCCGGCCTCGGTGTTCACGAAGAAGAAGCAGGGGTTCGCCGTGCCGAAGGGCGCCTGGTTCCAGCGGGAACTGCGAGGCGCCGCGCGCGAGCGGCTCCTCGACCCGCGCGCCCGCGCGCGCGGATACGTCCGCCCCGACCGGGTCGAGTCGGTCCTTCGGGCCCACGAATCGGGCCGCCGCGACTACAGCGACTGGATCTGGTGCCTTCTCCTGCTCGAGGAGTGGCACCGCACGTTTCTCGACCCGGAGACGCGCCGGGTCTGACCGGCGCGACGATCATGCCGCATCGCAACCGGATCGAGCTGGAGCGCGAGGAGCAGGCGCAGGTCGGGCTCGCCTTCCACGACCCGAACCGTCCGCTCCGCGTCGTGCACGTGATGACGTCCCTGGTGCTGGCCGGGATGGAGTACGGGGTCGTGAAGGTCTCGAACCGGATCCTGCGCCGCGGCGTTCTTCCCGCCATCGTCTGCCTTCGGTACGAATCGCCGGACGCGCGCGCCGTGCTCGACCCGGCCGTGAAGGTCGTCGCCCTGGACGAGAACCCCTCGCGGAATTGGGGCCTGATCCCGAAACTCGCGCGCGCGTTCCGATCGCTCGGGGCGGAGGTCGTCCACACCCACAACTGGCAGACCTACATCTACGGCGTGCTGGCCGCGCGGCTCGCCGGCGTTCCCGTGGTGGTTCACGGGGAGCACGGCCACGACACGACCCACCGCACAAGGCGCCGCCGGCTCGCGCAGCGAGCGCTCGTCCCGCTGGTGGACCGCTTCGTCGCCGTCTCCGAGGATCTCGGCCGGGAGCTCCTGACGGAGTGGCGTCTTCCGCCGGAGGACGTGCAGGTCATCGCGAACGGAGTCGATACCGAGATGTTTCGACCCGGTCGGACCGCCGAGCCGCTCCGGCGCGAACTCGGGTTCGCCCCCGACGCGCGCGTCATCTCCATCGTCGGAGGGCTTCGGCCGATCAAGGGACACGCCACGCTCCTGCGCGCGTTCGCGCGGCTCCTCCCGCGCGTGCCGAACGCCCGGCTCCTCGTCGTGGGAAGCGACTTCCGCCGCGGGCACCGCGACGAACTCGCGGGGCTCGCGACCGAGTTGGGGGTCCGCGACGCGGTTCGCTTCGAGGATACGCGGAGCGACATCGTCGACGTGCTCGCCCTCTCCGACGTCTACGTGAACAGCTCGCTCTTCGAGGGCATGTCGAACACGATCCTCGAGGCGATGGCCGCGGGGAAGGCGGTCGTCGCCACCGCCGTCGGAGGCAATCTCGAGCTGATCGAGGACGGACGGACCGGGCTGCTCCTTCCCGCGGAGGCGCCCGAGTCCCTGGCGTCCCGCCTCGAGGAGGTCCTGACCGATCACGCGCTCCGCGCGCGCCTGGGAGCAGCCGCCCGGGCGTACGTCGAGCGGAGCCATCCGATGTCGCGCATGGTGCGCCGCTACGCGGATCTCTACGAGGAGGCGTGGACCCGGCGCGAATGGCGCCGGCGCACGCCGTTTCGCGAGCACGCGAAACGCGCGGTCTCCCGCGGCATCGTCCTCTCGGGCGCGCCGGCCCTGGCGCGCGCGATCCACGGGCCGGCGCTCACCATTCTCACGTACCATCGAGTCCTCCCGCTCCACGAGGCGATTCGCTACCCCTTCCCGGGGATGGTCCTGCCGTCCGATACCTTCGAGCACCAGATCGCGCACCTGGCGCGCCGGTATCGCGTCCTTCCGTTCGGGGAAGCGATCCGGCGGCTGGAGGAGCGATCGCTGCCGGACCGGGCCGTGGTCGTGACGTTCGACGACGGGTATCGCGACAATCACGATCGGGCGCTTCCGATCCTGAGCCGGCACGAAGTGCCCGCCACCTTCTTCGTCGTCACCGACGCGATCGAGCACGGGCGCATCCTCTGGTGGGACGAAGTCGCGGCGCTCCGCCCGGGGGACGCGCCGGCCGTGGTCCGGAGCCTCAACGCCGGGGGCCGCGCCGCGCGCGAGGATTGGCTTCGCCAGGCGCGGGCGGAGCGCGGGACCGGACCGGAGGATCGGTCGGGCGTGATGATGACGTGGGACCACGTCGCCGGACTCCTGCACGAGGGAATGACCGTCGGATCCCACACCCGAAGCCACGCCTTCCTCGACGAGCTCTCGGAGCCCGAGATTCGCGAGGAGATCGCGGGGAGCCTGAGCGTGCTCCGGAATCGGACCGGCGCCGCCTGCTCCTGGCTCGCCTTCCCGCGAGGCCGGGTGATCCGCCAGGGCGACAGCCGGCCGCTCCTCGAGGGGCTGGGCTTGACCGCGGCCGTCACGACCGAGACGGGAATCAACGCCTGCGGCGCGGATCCGTTCGCGCTCATGCGGATCGACGCCGGCTACGCGCGCCTCCACACCACCTTCGACGCCGCCCAGTTCGACGTGGAATTGATGGCGCTCCGGTCCGCCATGGGGAGGAACTGAGCCATGTGCGGCATCGCCGGCCTCTTCGCCGCGAGACCCGGAACCGACGTCGACCCGGCCGTGGTCCGCGCCATGACGCGGACGCTCGTCCACAGGGGTCCCGACGACGAGGGCGTCCACGTCGAAGGTCCGATCGGTCTCGGCCACCGCCGGCTCGCCATCATCGACGTCGCCACGGGCCACCAGCCGGTCTTCGACGCGAGCGGCCGCTCGGCGATCGTCTTCAACGGAGAGATCTACAACTACCTCGAGCTGCGGCGGGAGCTGGAGTCGATGGGGCACCGGTTCCGGACCGAATCCGACACCGAGGTGATCCTCGAGGCGTACCGCGCCTGGGGCGCGACCTCCGTGAAGCGTCTGCGGGGCATGTTCGCGTACGCCATCTGGGACGCCGACCGACGGACGCTCTTCCTCGCGCGCGACCGGCTCGGCATCAAGCCGCTCTACTACTCCTGGGACGGCTCGGTCTGCCGCTTCGGCTCAGAGCTGAAGGCGCTCCTCGCCGATCCGTCGTTCCGGGGCACGCTCGACCCGCTGGCGCTGGACGAGTACCTGACCTACCTCTACGTGCCGGCCCCGCGGTCGATCTACCGGGAGATCCGGAAGCTGCCGGCCGGTCACACGCTCACCGTGACCGAAGGGGGCGCGGAGCTTCGCGAGTACTGGGATCTCTCCTTCGCCGCGACGCGAGGCGGGGACGCGGACGAGCACGCCGCCGCCATTCGGGAGGCGCTCCGCGACGCCGTCTCCTGCCATCTCATGAGCGAGGTGCCGCTGGGGGCGTTTCTCTCCGGCGGGATCGACTCCAGCGCCGTGGTCGGGACGATGGCGACGCTGCTCGACCGCCCGGTCCAGACGGCCTCCATCGGATTCCGCGAGGCCGCGTACGACGAGCTGCCGTACGCCCGCGAGGTGGCGCGCGCGTTCGGCGCGGACGCGTACGAGCGCGTGGTGGACGCGGACGCGGCGCAGATCCTCGAACGGCTCGCCTGGCACTACGACGAGCCGTTCGCCGACTCCTCCATGGTGCCGACCTACTACGTCTCCCAGGTCGCGCGCGAGCGTGTGGTCGTCTGTCTCTCCGGCGACGGAGGGGACGAGAACTTCGCGGGCTACCGGCGCATGCGCTACGACCTCCTCGAGAACCGCATCCGCGCGCGGCTGCCCGGCCCGATCCGCCGCGGGGTGCTCGCGCCCCTCGCGCGCCTCTACCCGAAGGCCGACTGGCTCCCGCGTCCGCTCCGGGCGAAGACGCTCCTCACGAACTTGACGCTCGACCCCGAGCGCGCGTATCACAACACCATGCGGTGGATGACGCCCGAGATGAAGCGCGCGCTCTATCGCCCCGAGGTTCGCGCCGCGGTGGGGGACCACGACGCGTTCGACGTCATGGGGCGCTACTTCCGCCGGAGCGAGGGATGGCACCCCCTCTCGCGCATCCAGTACGTGGACATCAAGACCTACCTCGTGGACGACATCCTGACGAAGGTGGATCGGGCCAGCATGGCCCACTCCCTCGAGGTCCGCGTCCCGCTCCTCGACCACCGCTTCATGGAGACGGCCGCGGCCATACCCGCCGACTGGAAGCTCCGCGGGGGCGAGGGGAAGTGGATCTTCAAGCGCGCCCTGCGCGGGCTCGTCCCCGACGAGGTCCTCACCCGCCGGAAGATGGGATTCTCCATCCCGCTCGCGGAGTGGTTCCGCGGCCCGCTCCGCGCGTCGTTCGAGAGCTCGGTCCTGGGCGGCGACGCCTTCGGCGCCACGCTCTTCGAGGCGGCCGCGCTCCGACGGCTCTGGGGGGAGCATCAGAGCGGCGCGCGCGATCACGCCTACGTGCTCTGGTCGCTCCTCATGCTCGAGCACTGGGGACGCCGTTTCCGCCGAGGGCTTTCGTGACCGCGACGCACCGGCCGCGACTCCTCTCCTTCACGACGCTCTTTCCCAATCCGGGCGAGCCGGGGCGGGGAATCTTCGTCCGGAGCCGTCTCGCGGCGCTCTCCCGGCACGCCGACTTGACGGTGGTGGCTCCCGTGAACGCCGGGCGCCGCCCCGCCGCCCTTCGCGAGCCGTCCCGCCGCACCGACCCGGCCGGATTCCCGGTGTTCCACCCGCGCTTCGCCGTCCTGCCGGGCCTCCTGAAGTCGTGGGACGCGGCGCTCCTCCACCTGGAGACGTGGCCCCAGGTCGCCCGCGCCGTGACGGCCGCCGCGCCCGATCTCGTGGACGCGCACTACACCTATCCGGACGGAGCGGCCGCGGCCCGCATCGCCGACGCGCTCCGCAAGCCCTTCGTGCTCACGGTGCGGGGCTCGGACCTCGAGGTTCTCGCGCGCGATCCGGCGCGCCGCCCCGCGATCGAGCGGACGCTCCGCCGTGCGAACGCGGTCATCGCCGTCTCCGCGTCGCTCGCCCGGCGCGCGCGGGAACTGGGCGCGGCGGCCGAGCGCGTCCACGAGATCGGAAACGGCGTCGACCTCGCGTCGTTCGCGCCGATGGATCGCGCGGCCGCGCGCCGGACCCTCGGCCTCGCGCCGGAGGGACCCCACCTCCTCGCCGTGGGGCGCCTCGATCCGATCAAAGGTCTCGATCTCGCGATCGAGGCACTGGCGCGCCTCCTCCGGCGCCGTGCCGCACCCGCGCGCCTTCATCTCGTCGGCGAAGGGCCGGCGCGTCACGCCCTGGAGCACCTCGTGCGCGACCTCGGGCTGGAATCGGCCGTGTCGTTCCACGGCGAGGTGTCGCCAGCCGCGCTCGCGACCTGGTACGCTGCGGCCGATCTGGTGACGCTCCTGAGTCACAGCGAGGGCTGTCCCAACGTGGTGATCGAAGCGATCGCGTGCGGGCGCCCGGTGGTCGCCACGCGTGTCGGCGGCGTTCCCGAGCTGGTCCGCGACGGAATCACGGGATTCCTCGTCGCGTCGCGCGACCCCGAACTCGTGGCGGAGCGCTGGATGGACGCGCTCGACGCCGACTGGGATCCCGCCGCCATCGCGTCGCAGGTGCGCGGGCGCGGCTGGGAGGACGTGGCGCTTCGGCAGATGGACGTCTACCGGAACGTGCTGGCCGCGTCATGAGGGGAGCGAAGCGATGAGCGGAATCGCGGGGTTCGTGCGAAGCGCCGGAGCGGGGCCGCCCGCGCCCGACGCCTGGGACGGCCTGACCGCGGGTCTCCGCCCGGGATCCGAGCCGCGCGCCGCGCGGATCGAGGGAGGACGCGTCGCGCTCGCCGTTCTCGGCGCGCCCGGCTACGACACCTGGCTCGTCCACCGCGTGCGTCCCGACGGGGAGTTCGCGCTCGCGTTCCACGGCCGTCTATCGAACGCGGCCGAGGTCGCGCCCGCCTCGGGCGGGGGCGGCGTGGGCGACGCGCTGCTCGACCGGTTCCTCCGGGACGGCGCGGAGGCGACCGCGCTGGCGCTCCTGGGCGAGTTCGCCTTCGCGCTCTGGGACGGCGCGAGCGGGCGGCTGACCGTCGGCGTGGACCGCGTCCGGATCCAATCCCTCCTCGTCGCCTCCGCCCCCGACGCCTTCCGGTTCGCGTCGCGAATGCGCGCGCTCCTCTCCGGACCCGAGCCGCTCCGTCCGACGGTGCGTCCGGAGTCGGTTCTCGACGTGGTCGGCGCCTCCGTCATCGCGACGCCGCGCACGATCTTCCGGGAGGTCGAGAAGGTCCCGCCGGGACACGTCCTCACGGTCCGCGACGGCGCGGCCGCGGCCCGGGCGTATTGGGACGTGGACTACACGCATCCCTCGGACGCGCCGGTCGATTCGCTTCGCGCGGAGACGCGCGACGCGCTGGAGGCCTCCCTCCGCGACCGGATCGCCCTGGAGGCGGGCGAGCCCGATTTGATCGGGGCGTTCCTGAGCGGCGGCATCGACTCCTCCACCGTCGCCGGCCTCATGACCCGGTTGCGTCGGCGGCCGGTCCGCACGTTCTCCATCGGGTTCGCCGAGGAGGGATTCAACGAGCTCTCGTTCGCCCGCATCGTGGCCGAGGCCTTCGGCACGAAGCACCGCGAGTACATGGTGACGCCGCGGGACACGCTGGAGGCGCTGGATCACGTCGCGGACGGCTTCGACGAACCCTTCGCGAACGCCTCGGCCGTCCCGACGTACGTCTGCGCGCGCGTGGCACGCGAGGAGGGGATCGAAGCCCTGTACGCGGGGGACGGCGGCGACGAGCTCTTCGCGGGGAACGAGCGCTACGCGACGAGCCGCGTCTTCGCGCGGTACGACCGGCTTCCCGCGTGGTTCCGGAACGGGATCTTCACCCCGATGGTCCGCGCCGCCGGAACGCTCCTGCCGGTGCCGGTCTTCGTGAAGGCGAAGAAGTACGTGAACCGGGCCAGCCTGCCGCCGGCCGAGCGCATGACCTCGTACGGCTTCTGGTATCTCGTTCCGCCCGCCGAGATCCTGGAGCCCCACTTCCACGCGACCGTGGGGCCGTACCGCCCGTACCACATGACGATCGAGCACTACGATCACGCGCGGGCGCAGACGGCGCTCGACCGCCATCTCTATCTCGACCTGAAGATCACCATCTCCGACAACGACGTCCCGAAAGTGATGCGCATGTGCGAGCAGGCGGGCGTGGCGGTCCGCTTTCCGTTCCTCGACGAGCGCGTCGTGCGGGCCGCGGAGCGCGTGCCGGCGGGCGTGAAGATGCGCGGCCAGGAGCTGCGGACGTTCTTCAAGGAGACGTACGCCGACCTCCTGCCGGCGGAAACGCGCGCGAAGACCAAGCACGGGTTCGGGCTTCCGATCTCGCGATGGCTCCTGACCGACCCCGCGCTCCACGAGCGAATGCGGGATCTCGTGCTCGGCCCGCGCGCCCTCGCGCGCGGCTACTTCACGAGGGCCGCTCTCGAGATGCTGATGCGCCGCCACGCCGCCGACGCGACGCCGTTCTACGGCACGATCCTCTGGAACCTGATGATCCTCGAGCTCTGGCATCGCCGCGTCCTGGACGGCGCCGCGGCGGCGACGCCCTCCTCGTGACGCCCCGCCACGCGTTCGCGGTCGTGAGCCCCGAGGAAGCGTTCGCGTCCCTCGGCGACGCGTGGCGCGAGCTCCTCGCGTCGAGCGCGTCGGACACGATCTTCCTCACGCCGGAGTGGATGGAAGCCTGGTGGCGCTCGTGCGGCGAGGGACGGCGCGGCGCCGTCGTCACGGCGCGGCGCGGGGGCGCGCTGGTCGCGCTCGCGCCGCTCCAGGTGGTCCCGGAGCGGTGGCGCGGCGCCTGGACCTTCCGGACGCTCCGGTTCCTCAGCGACGGAACGTACGACGCCGACTACCTCGACCTCGTGGCCGCGCCCGACACGGCGGCCGAGGTGGCGCCGGAGCTCTGGGCCTGGCTCCGGCGCGGGTCGCCGCTCCGGTTCGACCTCGCCCGCTGGAACGAGATCCCGGCCGCGTCGAGCGCCGCGACCTCGTTCGACGGCGCCCTCCGCGCCCGCGGGGACCTGATCGAGGTCGAGCGCGTCGGCGCGATGATCGCCGCGCTGCCGCCGCGCTGGGAGGACTACGTCGCCTCCCTTCGCCCGCGCATGCGCACGAAGATCCGGTCGCTCCGCCGCGATCTGGAGGCGTCGCACCAGGTCCGGCTCGTCGCGTGCGACTCCGAGCGGGATCTGGACGCGCGGCTCGCGTCGCTCTTCGATCTCCACCAGCGCCGGTGGACCGCGGAGGGGCAAGGCGGCGTCTTCGCCGGCGCGCGGAAGCGGGCCTTCTACCACGCGCTCTCCCGGGTCCTCCTCGACCGAGGATGGCTGCGCTTCCACTCGCTCGAGGTGGACGGAGCGTTCGTCGCGCACCAGTACTGCATGGGCTACCGGGGAACGGTCTATCTTCTCCAGGAGGGATACGACCCCGCGTGGGTGGAGCACGGGGTCGGGAACGTGCTCCGCGCGATGGTCCTGGAAGGGCTCATCGCGGAGGGATGCACGGCCTACGACTTCCTCGCGGGGGTCACCGATCACAAGCGCTCGTGGGGCGGAACGGTGAAGGAGAGCCTGAGGCTCTTCGCGCGGGGCCCGACACCGGCCGGGGCCCTGGTCGCCCTGGCCGAGCGCTCGGCGCGCGCGATTCGGGCCCGCCGGCGCGCGGCGGCGCCGCCCCCCGGTCCGGGTCCGGGACCAGGACCGGCGGCCGGGGAAGCGACTCCGTGAGCCCGAGCCTCTCCTCGCTCGTTCGCCCGGCCGCCGCGGGACTCCGCGCCGTCGGCGCCGACGGCGTGCTGCGCGCCATCGGCGATCGCGGCCGCCTGGAGCGCGGGCCGCGCGGGCGCCGCTGGGTTCCGCGGCCGTCGCGCCCGTTCCAGATCCTCATCTACCACCGCGTCCGGCCGGGCCCGTCGCCCTTCGCGATCGACGCGATTCCGCCCGAGCGATTCGCCCGCCAGATGGAGCACCTCGCGCGGCACTTCCGCGTCCTCCCGCTCGAGGAGCTGCGACGGCGCGCCGAGGAGCGGAGCGTCCCTCCGCGGGCGATCGCCGTGACGTTCGACGACGGGTACGCGGACAATCACGAGTTCGCGCTCCCGATCCTCGCGCGCCTCGGGCTCCCCGCCACGGTCTTCGTCGTGACGGGATGCGTCGGGACCGGCGTCGCCCCCTGGCACGACCGGGTGCTTCGGGCCTTCGAGCGAACGCCGCTCCGGGAGGCGCTCCTCCCGTGGTCCGACGAGCTGGTCGCGTTCCCGACGGAGCCCGACCGGCGAGCCGCCGCGTTTCGCACCCTGGCGTTCCTGAAGCCGATGGCCGAGGAGGAGCGCCTGGCCGCCGTCTCCCGGCTCGACGACACGCTCGAGATCCCCGAGGAGGCGCGCGGCTTCGGCGGCCTGATGCTCGACTGGGACCAGGTGCGGGGCCTTCATCGGCGCGGGGTGGCGATCGGATCCCACACGGTCACGCATCCGATCCTCAGCCGCGTGGCGCCCGATCGGATCCGGAGCGAACTCGTCGACTCGAAGCGGGCCATCGAGGAGGCCGTGGGGGAGCCGGCCACCCTCTTCGCGTATCCGAACGGCCGGCCCGAGGACTACACCGCCGAGGTCGTCGCGGCGCTCGATTGCGCGGGGTATCGCGTGGCCGTCACGACGTCCTTCGGCACGAACGAGCCGGGCGACGATCCGCTGCGGTGGCGCCGGGGAACGCCCTGGGAGCCCGACCTGCCGCGCTTCGCCCTGAAGCTGGCCTACTATCGCCTCGCGGGCGAGACCGGCGCTCCGCGGCCCGGACCCGCCTCGCCGAGCGCGACCGCCCCGACCGGCGGAGCCGCGAGGTAGGGAAGCGCCATGCGCGACTTGCTGGTCGCCCTCGTCGTCTTCGGGAGCCTCCCCTTCAGCCTCTTCCGGCCCCACTACGGCATCATGCTGTACGCGTGGATCGGGCTCATGAACCCGCACCGGCTCTCGTGGCGGATGGCCGACGCGCCCGTCGGCCTGGCCGCGGCGCTCGCGACCATGCTCGGCACCGTCTTCACCGGCCAGGTCCGCTCCATTCCGTTCCGGTCGACGACCTGGCTCCTCATCCTCTTCGCCGCGTACACCACCTTCACCACCTACACCGCGCTCTCGGGCGCGGACGCGTGGGTCGAGTGGAACCGCTTCGTGCGCATCCTGGCGATGTGCCTCGTCGCGATGATGCTCTTACAGGAACGGAAGCGCCTGGAGATGTTCCTCTTCGTCTGCATGGCGTCCATCGCGTTCTTCGGCGTGAAGGGGGGATTCTTCTCGCTCGCGACCGCCGGGCAGTACCGCGTCTGGGGTCCGGTCGGCACCTTCATCGAGGGGAACAACGAGCTGGCGCTCGCCGAGCTGATGATCCTCCCGCTCCTCCTCTACTTCGCGCACCGGGCGCGGGTGGGGTGGAAGCGGCTGGCGCTCTGGGTGGCCATCTTCCTGACGATGCTCTCCATTCTCTTCTCCTATTCGCGCGGGGCCTTCATCGGATTCGCGGGGCTCGCGATCGTCATGATCATGCGGTCGCGCTACCGCATTCCGGCCATTCTGATGGCGGTGCTCCTGGTCGTCCTCATCCTCGCGCTCGCCCCCACCGAGTGGACGGCCCGGATGTTCTCGATCGGCGAGTACGAGCAGGACGAATCCGCCATGGGGCGGATCAACGCGTGGACCTTCGCCTACAACCTCGCCACGGACCGGATCTTCGGCGGCGGCTTCCGGACGTTCACGAAAGAGTGGTTCATGGTCTACGCCCCCGATCCGCTCGACGTCCACGACGCGCACAGCATCTACTTCGAGGTGCTCGGGGAGCAGGGCTTCCCGGGCCTCTTCATCTTCCTCGCCATCCTCGGAACGACGCTCTGGCGCCTGGAGCGGCTCCGCCGCCGCGGCGCCGGCGCGGCGGAGCGGGTCTGGTACTCCGATCTCGCGGAGATGCTCCAGTTCTCCCTGATCGCCTACGGCCTCGGCGGCGCGTTCCTGGGGCTCGCCTACTTCGATCTGCCGTACTACCTGATCGTCGGATCGATCATGCTCGAGTTCGTGGTGGAGCGGGAGGAGGCGGAGCGCCTCCACGCCGAAGCCGAGCCGCGGGCCGGAACGGACGGCTCGCTCGCTCCGGCGGGCTCGACCCCGATCGCCCCGGGAGGCGGGTAGCCCATGAGGGTCCTGATCCACCATCGGACGCAGGGGCAGGGCGTCGAGGGCGTCCATCTCCTCGGCATGGCGCGCGGGTTCGAGCGGGCGGGCTGCGAGGTCTCGATCCTCTCGCCGCCGGGCGCCGCCATGGGCGCCGCCGGGGAAGCGCCGCGCGGCGGGAGCGGGCTTCGCCGGATCTGGTACCTCCTGGCGGCGCACGCCCCCGAGTTCCTCTTCGAGCTGGCCGAGATCGCCTACAACGTCCCGGCCTACTTCCGGCTCCGCCGCGCGCTCCGCGAGCACCGCGCGGACGTCCTCTACGAGCGCTACGCGTTCTTCAATCTGGCCGGCGCGTGGGCGGCCCGCTCGCTCGGGATTCCGCTCGTCCTGGAAGCGAATTACACGTCGTCGACGCCCCTCTTCCGCGAACGGAGCCGCCTGCTGGCCCCGCTCGCGCGCGCGTTCGAACGGCGCGTGTTCCGGAGCGCGCGGCTCGTCGCGGCGGTCTCGAGCTACCTTCGCGACCGAATCGTGGAGGCGGGCCTTCCGGCCGACCGGGTCCTCCTTCTTCCGAACGCGGCGGATCCGGAGCGCTTCCACCCCGATCCGGACGGTCGTGCCGCGGTGCGGAAGCGCCTGGGCCTGGACGGAACGAAGGTCGTCGGCTTCTCCGGCGCGTTCTTCCCGTGGCACGGCGTGGAGATGATCGTGGAGGTCCTGCCGCGGGTCCTGGCCCGCGTGCCGAACGCGGCGGTGCTCCTCCTCGGCGACGGACCGCAGCGCGCGGCGCTCGTGGAGACGGCCCGGGCGAACGGACTCCTCGATCGGGTTCACCTGGCCGGCTGGATCGGCCACGACGCGCTTCCGGCCCACCTGGCCGCCTTCGACGTCGCGGTGATGCCCGACTCGAACGAGTACGGCTCGCCGATGAAGATCTTCGAGTACATGGCCATGGGCGTCCCGGTCGTCGCCCCGAGGCTGGGGCCGCTCCAGGACGGGATCCTCGACGGGGAGACGGGACGGCTGGTGACGCCGCGGGATCGCGCGGCGCTGGGCGAGGCGCTGGCCGATCTCCTGGCGGACGACGCCCTTCGCGCGCGCATGGGGGCTCGCGCGGCGGAGCACGTCGCCCGGAATCATACCTGGGAGCGGAACGCCTCCAGGGTTCTCGCGACGCTCCAAGCGGGCGGCTCCGGGCGGGGCGGGGCGGATTGATGCGCGGGGGTGCGGGTGTTATCCTCGTAGGGCTATGAAAGCCGTCGCGGCCCTACTCGGCGGGATGGCGGGAACCGTCCTCGGCCTCACCCTCCTCGCCTATCCCGGCAGCGCCCCCGGACAGACGAGCTACATCCCTCGTCCGCCCGAGCCGGACACGGTCTTGGGCGAGCCGCGCTTCCAGGACCGCCGCGTGGCGCCTCGCGACGCCTACAATCCGTTCTCGAAGGACCCCCGGGTGCCGCGAAACGACGATCGCATCTGGAATCACCGCGACTACTACGCGATCAGCGGCGACGCGTTCTCCATCTACATCCTACCGGTCGTCGAGAACGGGCACCTCGGTCCGAAGACGAATCCGCGCGGCTTCTGGCCGGAGTTCCAGCACGGGCGCTGGACGAACGCCGTCGCGGAGTTGAAGTACGTCCTGAACGTCTTCCCGAACCATCCGCGGGCCCTCTTCCTCCTGACGCGCCTGGCGGACATCATGAAGGACCCGGGGCTCCCGATCGCCTACTTCGAGAAGGCGCTGCGGATGTATCCCGACCGTCCGGAGACGCGGGCGCAGTACGGGGCCTACCTGGTGCGGAAGGGGGAGCCGATCCTCGGCCTCGCGCAGCTCGACAAGGCGATCGCCGTGAATCCCAACCTCCTCTACGCGCGGGCCTGGCGCAACCAGGCCCGGCGCACCCTGGGGCTTCCGGCCGAGGGCGACACCCTGAAGGCGCCCTCCTACGGTCCGGAGTCGTTCGACCCGAACGCGCGGTTCAGCCTCCCGACGACCCGGTAGGAGCCCGCCGCGGCGCGAGCCGGCGGACGAACGCGAACGCGTCCGCGCGCTCTTCCGGCCGAAGCACCCAACCCACCATCGCCACGCCGTAGGCCGCCAGGATACCCACGCCCGCGGCGATCGAGAGCGGCAGGGGGAGGTCCGGGAGCAGGAAGCGCGCGCCCATGGCCGCCGCCGTCACGAGCGCCACCACGGCGGTCCTCCCGAACTCGAACCGCAGGGGATAGATCCGCTGCGCGGCGATGTAGACGAGGACGGCCCGGACCAGGAAGGCGATGTCGGTGGCGAGCACGGCGCCGAGCATCCCGAGCCGCGGGATGAGGAGGGCGTAGAGGCCGAGGCAGAGAACGCAGGTCCCGACCAGGATGAACCCGAGGATCTTCGTCCGGTCCCGGAGCTTCAGGCCCAGCTCGAAGTAGGTCCCCATGCCGTGGAGCAGGTACGCGAGGACCACGAGCGGCACGAGCACGGCCCCGCCGCCGTACTCCGGCGGCGCCACGAGCGCGATCAGATCCTGCGCCAGGACCGAGATCACCAGTCCCGCCCCGAAGAGTCCGTAGATTAGATACGTGAAGACCCGGCGGTAGAAGTCGTGCGCGTTCGGAGCCCCCGCCACCTCGAACGACTTGGCCTGCCAGATCTGGAAGAAGTTCGCGACGACCAGCGTGTTCATCATGATCCCGAATTTGTACGCGAGCGCGTAGATCCCCACCTGCGTGAAGTCCCCGTACGCCTGCAGGAAGAAGCGATCGGTGAAGTTGATCACGAAGAGGCAGATCTGGACCAGCGCGAGCGGAACGCCGTAACGGACCATGCGCCGGAGGAGGTCCCAGGAGAAGTGGAGCCCCTGGGGCCGGATGTAGGCGATCCAGAGGAAGAGGGCCAGTCCGACGTGCGTGATGAGGTTGCTGATCAGGAGGCCCTGGACCCCCCAGCGGAGGCCGATCAGGAACCAGACGTTCAGCCCGACGTCGACGAGGAACCGCGCGATCTTGATCGTCGAGTAGAGCTTCGACCGCTGCATCACCGAGACGTACGTCATGCCGAACTCGCCGACGGCGTTGAAGGCGAATCCGACGAAGAGGATGGTCAGGTACGTGTGGAACACCGGATCGCGGAAGAAGCGGTCCGCGATCCAGGGCGCCAGGAGCAGCATGACCCCGGCGACGGCGGCGGCGACGAGGAGCATCGTGATGAAGGTGGTGGCGACCACGGTCCGCCGGCCCGGTTCGTCCTCGGCGCCGTAGTAGAAGCGGTAGATCGCGCTCGCCAGGCCGAGGCTGAAGAGCATCGAGATGAAGACCGAGATGAGATCGAGGTACTCCATGATCCCGTACTCGGCGGGCGTCAGGTTGTACGTGTAGAGGGGAACGAGGAAGAGGCCGCCGATGCGGACGCCGACCGTGCCGAGGCTGTAGATGCTGGCGTGCCGCAGACCCGCCCCGAAGGACGTCGTGGCCGCCGGGCCCTCCTTCGCGCTCACGCGCCCGCGGCGCCCATCGCGCGGCCGCCGGGCAGGCGGCGCCGGAGCGCGCCGGCGATCTTCCGCGCGAGACGGCCGCACCACACGACGTAGGGGACCGGATCGCGCCAATCGTAGAGCGCGAAGCGCTTCGGCTCGAGGAGCTCCCGCAGGAGCCGCCCCTTCGGAATCGCCGGATCGGACAGGCTCTCCAGGAAGACGCCCAGATCCCGGTCGCCGTCCACCCAGGCGTGCCGGTTCCGCTGCTTCGACGGCGCCGCGATCGCCTCGCCGGTCAGGTCGGCGTAGACCAGCGCGGGGAGGTCCACGCCGTTCACGATCAGGGTCTTCATCCAGAAGTCGGAGCGCCCCACGGTCGCCTCGATGAAGTAGGGCGTGCCGTCCGGCGCGAGCTTGAACTCGACCGACGCGACGCCCCGATAGTCGAGCCCGCGGAAGAGCTTCAGCCCTTCGTCCACGAGGTCCGGCCGGTCCACCCCGCGGGCGGCCGTGCTGTTCCCGAGTGTGCGCGGCGTCTGCCGGATCTTCTGCCCCGCGAACGGATAGCGGACCGAACCCTGCCGGTCGAAGTAGTAGGCCGTGAAGAAGACGCGCTGATCGTCGCCCGGAATCCACTCCTGCACGATGAAGCGGTCGATCTCGGGATGCTGTCGCGCGGCGTCCGCCAGGGAGGCGCGCGAGTCGGGGCGGAGCACCTTGATCGCGGACATCGGCGTGGCCGGCTTCGCGATGCAGGGGAAGCGAACCGCGTCCAGGGCCGCCGAGGGCCGCTCGCCGCGCGCCTCGGCGCCGCTCACGCTCCAGCTACGAGGAAGGGTCAGCCCCTGGCGCGCCGCCAAAGGCGCGAGCGTGTCCTTCTCGATCAGCTCGGAAAGGAGCGCCGCGCGAGGGAAGAGCAGGTGGAAGCGCTCCCGCCAGCGGTCCTGGTCCTCGTTCAGGTCGCGGACCATCCGGTCGTTCGTGACGTACAGGACCGGCCGCTTCGGGGACGCCGCCGCGATCGCGTCGAGGGCGGCGTGGAGCGGGGGCCCCTCGAGCGCGTCGAGGCCGACCTTCCAGCCGAGCCGCGTGCGCGCGGAGGGCTGGCTCCAGTTCGATTCGAGGGCGACGACGGGGATGCCCCGGCGCGCCAGCGAGCGGACGTTGGCGAGACCGTGCGTGCAGAGTCCGACGACGACCGCCGGCGGCTTGGAGACGCGCGCCAGCAGCGGCAGCACGGCGTCGAGGCGTTGCGGTCGCATCACGAACGGGAGACCCCCAGGGAACGCGGCACCGTGCGGATCGAGCGGCTTCCGCGTCCGCGCATTCTAGTCGAAGGCCGGAATCCTGTCACGCCGGGCGGGGCGGGCGGCGCGACGTCAGCGGGCGATGAGGCTCCGCGTGGAGGCGGGCGGGATGAGGTCGGCGACGTTCGTGGAGAAGCGAACCGCGAACTGATAGGTCTGGCCCGGGTCGAGCCCGCTGACCGTCATGGTCTGCACGCTCCCCTCGAGGAGCGGGGTCGGCTCGCCGCTCGCGCTCAGGGCCGCGAACCAGGGGACGTAGCTCGCGGGCGGGAACTGGTAGGTCCGCGTCGCCTGATTGAATCCGAGCCAGTCGACGATCGGCTTCGTGGCGTACTTCACGCGATAGCCCGTCGTGCCGGCCGGAACGGTCCAGGTCAGTTGATAGGAACCCCCGCCCAGGGCCTGAACGGCCACGCCGGGAACGTTACGCCATCCCGTGAGGGGCCGGTAGAGATCGGTCGCCATGTACGCGAGGCTCGAGTACTCGGACGGGGTGCGCGGCGAGACGTAGTCGATGTCCCCGATCAGGAGCCGGGCCTGCCGGTCGAGGAACTTCACGTCGCCGGTCATCTCGTACGCGAACTGGAGCGGCCGACTGCTCGAGATGGGACGGAGGAACGACGGGCTCCCCGGCTCGCCCGAGCCCGCCGGGTCGTTGAACTGATCGAGCTTGTAGCTGTAGGCGTATCCGAAGTCGCCGGGCGCGGTGCCCCCGTTCTTCGTGAGATACCACTCGTAATAGATGAACTGGGCGAGGCCGAGGAAGTAGTCCTCCAGCGCTTCGACGCGCGGATCGCCCGCCGCGCGGTAGAGACGGAGCGTCTCCCAGATCCCGTCGGCGTGGATCTGCACCGTCATGAAGTCCGAGACGGAGCGGGGCAGCGTGTAGCCTCCGTGCGCCATCCACATGTATCCGCGATCGAGATTCCGGCCCGGGGGATCCGCGGAGCCGGGAACGTCGCGGGAGGCGAGGAGCCCGTTCATCATCAGGGAGAGATCGTTCTGGTAGCGCGTGTCGCCGGTGAACTCCCAGAGGAGCGCGAAGTCGCGGTTGTACCGCGACCAGACGCGCATGCTGCCGTCGCCGAAATCGTAGACCGGGTTGTAGTAGAGCGGCGGCGATCCGTCGGCCATGGCGTGCTTCCACTCGCCGTAGTCCACGACCGCCTCGCGGTAGAGCTCGTTGCCCGTCAGGAAGTAGGCGATCGGCACGGAGAACCAGTGGGAGTGCTCGAAGTCGAAGATGCGCCAGTTGAAGGATCCGGCGTTCGCGCCGGTCCACTCGTTGCCGGGATCGATCTGGTCGTTCGTGTAGTCGAAGCCGTCCGAGTGGCGGACCGCGGTGTCGGCCTTGAAGAGCGAATTCCGCTCGCCCTGGGCCAGATAGCCTCCGTGTCCCGTGCGGACGAAGTCGACGAGGTCCATGAGCGCGAAGTCGGTCTGGTTCCCGCCGCCGCCCGTCGGCCAGTTGTGATAGCGCCAGAGCGAGGGCGTGATATTGGCGAGCGAGGGGCTCGAGCCGCCGCGCTGCGCGAACCACTGCTGCTGCTCCGAGGGGCTCGCGAGCCGGGTCTCCCCGAAGATCGCGCCCGCTGAGGCGTACTGGGGGAGCGGCGCGCGGGCCACCAGGGGATACTGGAGCTGGTGGAGGACGGCGGCGCGATTCGCGGGCGGCGCGGCGTAGAAGTGGAACATCATCTCCCGCGTCTCGTACGCGCCCCACGCGAACTTGATCCCGGTCTTCGCGTTTCGCTTGCTGAAGAGCTCGACCGTGGCCCGGCCGTCCGCCGAGGCCTCCAGGCCCGCGGGCCAGAACTGGGGCATCCACCGGAGCGCCATGGCGACGCCCTTGCCCGAGGCGTCCTCGAGCGCCGCCCAACCCTCGGCGTAGTCCGACTGGCTGGTGGAGGAGACCCCGTAAGGGGAGCCGCCGACCTTGCGCACGTCCACCCCGTACTGCGAGGAGCCGATGGGCATCTCGGCGTAGGTGTTCTCGTTCCAGCCGAACCGGTCGCTCTGCGCCTGGAAGACGTAAGCCGTCTCGCCCGCCGCGAGCGCGTCGTTCATCGCGCCGCGCGAGGTCGCCGTGTAGAAGCGCGCGCCGGTGCCGAGCGCCAGCGGAACTACGACCTCGGCGGAGTTGAAGAGAAAGGTCGTGGCCGGACCGCCGCCGCGCGCGTTCTTCATGGTGGCCCAGGTGCGCACGGAGGACTCGCCCCGGTAGAAGTGGAGCCGGACCACGTAATCGCAGAGCCGCGCGCCCGTCGCCTGCCGCAGGGAGCCCGTCGCGCGGATGACGCAGCGCACGGGACCGTTCTCCTCCACCACCACCGACGCGCCCGTGTCGTTCGCGCTCGTGTAGCGGATGCCGGTGCTGCCCACGACCACGAAGCCGTCGCCTCCGGCGCTCACGAGGGTCGTTCCGCCCACGGTCACCTGGTCGAACACGCGGAAGGGAGCCTTGTGGATCGTGAAGGTGGCCGATCCCGTCGCCACCGTGATGGACGAACCGTTGTCGGTCGCGAGCGGGGCGCCCCCGAACGAGCCTCCGCCGGTCGTCAAGGAAACGCCGGTCGTGACGCCTCCGGGCGTCACGCTCGACTGGAAGTCGACCAGCACCCATCGGAGCGATCCGTCCGGCCAGCGCGCCAGCTCTCGAAATTGCGCGGCGGACGCGCCGGTCAGCCCCAGCTGGGAGACGCTGGTGATGCCGGCCGACGCTTCGAGGGGGACTCCGACGGTGACGGGCGCGTTCGACCGGGCCATTCCCGAGACGCCCGGGATGAGCGCCTCCTGGATCGTGAGCGGCACCGGGAGCGCGGCCTGCGCGCGCGGGCCCGAGAGCGCGACCGCGGCCGCGGCGAGCGCGAGGAGCGCGGCCGGGGCGCGGCGGATGGCGGGGCGCGGCGCTCGGCCGGTCATCGGACGAGGAGGTCCCGAACCGGGTTGGGCGACGCCAGGTCGCCGCTCGCTTCGTAGCGGTAGACGTAGAAGTCGTGGCCGAGGTGGAGCACGAACGCGTCGTTCACCGGGTCGTATTGGAGGCTGCTGGCGTAGAGAAGCGCCGACGGCGGAGGACTCGCGGGCGCGAGTTGCTGCCACGTGCGGGTCGCCGGCCGGAAGATCCAGGTGTCGTTCAGCGCGACGTCGTTCCCGTCGACGCCGCCCCAGAGGAGGAAGAGGTCGCGCCGCGTGTCGTACGCCCAGCCCGCGAAGCGGCGCGGGGAAGGCTTCGACCCGCTGGTCGTCACCAGCTCTTAGCGGTTGGCTGCGGCGTCGTAGAACCAGAGCTCGTTCCCGCCGTTCGGCCACATGGCGCCGCCGAACATCCAGGTGCCGCGCCGAACCGTGTCGTAGGCCGACGCCTGCGCCATGCGCGGCGAGGGCTGCGGCGAGGTCGACCGGTCCTGCCACGTCTCGGAAACGGGATCGAAGTGCCACGCCCGGTCGCCGTCGATCCAGGGATCGGTGGGACCCGCGAAGAGCACGACCTTCCCGAGGAACGGATCCCAGGCCATCGCCTGCTCGAACATCGTC
>DATIQI010000351.1:0-8835 GCA_035470985.1 Acidobacteriota bacterium | reverse complement strand
GATCCACGCGGTCCGGGCCGGACGTCTCCAGGGAGAGGTGCTGCGGGTCGTGACCGACCGACCCGGCGCGCACGTCCTCGACGAGGCCCGTTCGCTCGGCGTCCCCGTCACGATCCTCGAGCCGTTCCGCGAGGGGGCGCGTCTCGCCCCGGAAGCGGAGGAGGCCCTGCTCGCGCTCGTGGCCTCGGAACGCCCGACGCTCATCGCCCTCTGCGGTTTCATGCGGCTCCTGCGCGCCTCGTTCCTCGAGCGCGCGGGCGTTCCCGTCGTGAACGTCCATCCGTCGCTCCTGCCGGCGTTCCGGGGGCTCGAAGCCCAGCGCCGGGCCGTCGAGGCCGGAGCGAAGGTGACGGGCGTCACGGTCCACCTCGTGGACGCGGGCATGGACACGGGACCGATCCTGCTTCAACGATCGCTGGAAATCCTTCCGGGGGAGACGCCCGACGGGCTCGCCGAACGGCTCCTTCCGATCGAGCACGAAACCTACGTCGAAGCGCTGCGGCGCTGGCAAGAAGGAGAGACGATGAAGGACCCGAAGCAAGCACTCCGCGACGTCGTGATTCCGGGACGCGCTCCCGACTACCGCGGCAAGGTGCGCGACCTCTACCTGCTCGACGACCGGATGCTCCTGGTCGCCACCGACCGGGTCTCCGCCTACGACGTCATCCTGAACGAGGGCGTGCCGGGGAAGGGGCGGGTTCTCACCCAGATCTCGAAGTTCTGGTTCGAGAAGCTCGCGTCCATCGTCCCGACGCACTACATCAGCTGCGACGTCTCCTCGTACCCGGAGCCGTTCCGCTCCCATCCGGATCTCCTGGAGGGGCGTTCCATGCTGGCGCACCGGGCGAAGCGATTCGACGTCGAGTGCGTCGTGCGCGGCTACCTCGCCGGATCGGGATGGAAGGAGTACCAGGCGTCCGGATCGGTCTGCGGCGTGAAGCTGCCGCCCGGGCTGAAGCTATCCTCCAAGCTGCCGGAACCGATCTTCACGCCGGCGACGAAGGCCGAAGAGGGGCACGACGAGAACATCCCCTTCGAGCGGATGACCGAGATCGTCGGCACGAAGGCGGCGGAGGAACTCCGCGCGATCAGCATCGCGATCTACGAGGCCGCGGCCGAGCACGCGGCGGGCTGCGGCCTCATCCTGGCGGACACGAAGTTCGAGTTCGGCGAGCGGAACGGGACGATCGTCTGGATCGACGAGGCCCTCTCGCCCGACTCCTCGCGCTACTGGCTCCGGGCGACGTATCGCGAGGGCGTGGCCCAGGACTCGTTCGACAAGCAGGTGATCCGCGACTACCTCGACTCGATCCGGTGGGACCGGACGCCCCCGCCGCCGCCGCTCCCGCCCGAGATCGTCGCGAAGGCGGCGCGCCGCTACGAGGAGGCGCTCGACCTGATCACCGGCGCCGGCGTCGCCGGAGCGAAGGCGGGCCGGTGAGCGGCATCCGCGTCGGCCGGGCGCTCGTCTCGGTCAGCGACAAGACCGACCTGGTCGAGTTCGCGCACGGACTGGCGCGCCACGGCGTGAAGATCGTCTCCACGGGCGGCACCGCGACCTCGCTTCGCGCCGCGGGGATCGGCGTCCGCGACGTATCCGAAGTGACGGGATTCCCCGAGCTCTTCGACGGGCGGGTGAAGACGCTCCACCCGATGATCCACGGCGGCATCCTCTACCGGCGCGGTCACGGGAAGGACGAGGAGGACCGCCACCACCACGGCATCGTCTCGATCGATCTCGTGGTCGTGAACCTCTATCCGTTCGAGGCGACGATCGCGCGCGAGGGCGTCGGACGCGACGAGGCCGTGGAGCAGATCGACATCGGCGGTCCCGCGATGATCCGCGCGGCGGCGAAGAACCACGCGCACGTGGTGGTCGTGACGGAACCCTCCCAATACGCGGGGCTCCTCGAGGCGCTCGACCGGGGCGGCGGGGTCCTTCCCGAGTCGCTGGCGCGCGACTACGCCGCGCGCGCCTTCGCGCATACCGCCGCGTACGACGCGGCGATCGCGGCGTATCTCGGGAAGGACGCCGCGCGCGGGGCGAAGCCCGAAGCTTCGGCGGCGGATCGGGCCGCGACGGGCGCCGCGCCGACCGGCACGCCGCCGGCTCTGCCCGACCGGCTCGATCAGCCCTTCCGGCTCCTGCAGCGGCTTCGCTACGGCGAGAACCCGGGGCAGGAGGGGGCGCTCTACGCGCCCGCCGCGGGGGGACCGATCGAGCGCCTGGCGCAGCTCCGCGGAAAGACCCTCTCGTACAACAATCTTCTCGACGTGGAAGGGGTGCTCACGCTCCTCCACGAGTTCGAGGAGACGGCCGCGGTCGTCGTGAAGCACCGGAATCCGTCCGGAGTGGCGCTCGCGCCGACGGCCGCCGCCGCGATCACGCTGGCGCGCGACGGCGACGCCCTCTCGGCGTTCGGCGGCATCCTCGGCGTGAACCGTCCGCTCGACGACGCGGCCCTCGACGCGATCGGGACCTTCTTCTACGAGGTCGTCCTGGCGCCCGAGATCACGGCGAGCGCCGAGAAGCTGGCCGCGCTCCGGAAGAACCTGGTCGTGCTCGACGTGCCGGGCCTTCTGCGCGAGGCGGCGGGCGGCCTCTCCACGCGGAGCCTCCTCGGCGGCCTCCTCGCCGAGACGAAGCCGGCGCGGCCGCGCTTCGACGCGTGGACGAAGGCGACCTCCCGCGCGCCGAGCGACGCGCAGATGGCGGATCTCAAGTTCGGCTGGAGGGTCACGCGGCACGTCGTCTCGAACGCGATCGTGATCGCGAAGGGGGGCCGGACGCTCGGGATCGGCGCGGGCCAGTCGTCGCGCGTCGATTCGGTCCGCCTGGCGCTCCTGAAGGCCGAGCGCGCCGGGCACGACGTGCGCGGCGCCGTGCTCCTCTCCGACGCCTTCTTCCCGTTCCCCGACTCGGTGGAGCTGGCGGCGCAGGCCGGAATCGCCGCGATCGCCCAGCCGGGAGGCTCCGTGCGCGACGCGGAATCGGTCGCGGCCGCGGACGCCGCGGGCATGGCGATGCTCCTCACCGGAGAGCGCTGCTTCCTGCACTAGGGACGACGCCGGACCCGCCGCGATTCCGCCGCCGTCCGCGGGGAGCGCGGTCGTTCCTCCGGATCAGCCGGAGGGTCGAAGCGACGCGGCGTATCCCGGCCAGCGTTCGAGAATCATTCGGTAGATCGCGACCGCGGAGTCCCGCTCGCCCAGGGCGAAGTGCGCGAGCCCCAGGTTGTGCCAGATCTCCGGCCGGTCCCCGGCCGCCCGCGCCGCCCGGTGAAAGAGGGGGAGCGCCTCGCCCGGCCGGTTCAGGCCCATGTACGAGAGTCCCAGATCGTAGGCGGCGTCCCACCGCGTGGAGTCGATCTCCAGCGCGCGCCGCAAGGGGGCGACCGACGCTTCGGTCCGTCCCGTGAGGCGCAGGTCGTTTCCCACGTTCGTCCAATACCTCGGATTTCCGGGCTCGGCCTCCAGCGCGGCGCGCGCGTGGACGAGGGCGCGGGCCGGATCGCCGCGCTCCCGCCACCGCCGCTCCAGCGATTCGTGGGCGTACGCCCGGCCGTAGAGCGACACGTAGGCGGGGTCGCTCACGACGTCGTCGAAGCGATCGAGCGAGGTCGCGCTGTTCGCGTTCACCAGCACGAACGAGAGGAGCGCGCAGGCCGAGAGGCCCGCGAGACCGGCCCCCCCTCGTCCGCGGAGCGCTCCGGGAAGGAACGCCGCGCCGAACGCGACGCCGGCCACCGCGGCGGGCGTCGCGAGCATCGCGTAGAGATCCCAGTCCTGTGCGGGAGCGACCGGCACCATGAGGAGCGCGATCAGGGCCAAGCCCGTGAGCGCCCCCACGCCGAGAAAGAGGAGGGCGGGGCGATCGCGGAGCGAGCCGAGCGGCGCGGCCGCGAACGCGGCGGCCAGGAGGAGGAGCGCCAGGGGAGCCGCCAGGAGGAGGGCGCTCGCCACGTCGGTCGCGTGGCGCCACGAGACGAGGGCGTAGGGGCGGAGATAGAGGGCGCCCGTGGCGCCCTCCGTTCCGACTCCGGACTCGAGGGCTCGCCGAAGTCCGAGCACCAGGTGATCCGCCTCGTACCCGAGGAGGAGGACGATCGCCAGGGCGCCGGCGGCCGGAGCCAGGAAGTACGCCAGCCGTTTCGGGAGCGTGCTTCCGGCCCGCCAGGCGACGACGCCGTACGACGCGTAGAGGTGCGCGAGGCCGGCGTGGCTCGCGATGCCGAGGGCCAGGGCTCCCGCCGCGGCGATCGCGGAGCCCGAGCCGCGCAGGAAGCGGAGCGCCAGCCAGACGTAGGCCAGGAGGAAGACCACGGCGATCGGATAGCTCTCGACGTATCCGAAGAAGAGGGCCATGAATCCGCTCGTGAGGAGGAGAGCCCCCACCACCGAAGCGCTCGCGCGTCCGGAGATCTCGCGGGCGATGCCGGCGATCAGGGCCGCCGCGGGGACGCCGGCGGCGACGGACGCGAAGCCGAGCGACGACTGGTCCACCCTCGACCCGAGCCAGGAGAGGACGGAGCCGAATCCGTCGAGGAGGCGGGCGGAGAGGGGCTCGCTGTAGAGCGAGAGGACCGGCGCGTTCACGTTCGCGATCCAGACCGAGGCGTCTCCGAGGAGCGACTCGCGAACGCGAAGGGTGGCCGCCAGGGCCAGCCAGACGCCGGCGACCGCCACGAAGGGCCGAAGGGAGGCGCGGGCCGGGTCGGTCTGCGGGCGTGCCGCGGTCGCGGAGTCGCCGAGGACGACGAGGCCGGCCCCGGCGGCCATGGCGATCCAGAGGATCCACCGGAGCGGCGGGGCCAGGTATCCGGCCATGTGGAGGCCCCAGGCTCCCCGGGAGGGCTCCAGCGATGCTACGATCGAGCCGGCGACGTAGGCCAGGCAGCCGGTCGCGAGCACGAGCCGCGCCGCTCGGGCGACGGAAGGCGTGCCGCCGGACCCGTTCATCCGATTCGCGCGCCGCTTCGTCCGCTCGACGTCGTGCCTCGCCATGGAGCGGCCGACTATACACCAAGACGGAGCCCGCTCCCGCGACGGCGATCCGCGCGATCCTCCGTGACTCGGGGCGCGTTCATCGAGTACAAATGGGTTGGGCGGCCGGCGGCCGGCGGACGCCCGCAGGGATGGCCCGGGCCCCACTCCATCGAACGAAGAGGTATCGCCTCCATTGAGCCACGAACTCCTCCTCATTCTCGACTACGGATCCCAGTTCACTCAGTTGATCGCCCGCCGCGCGCGGGAGCTCGGCGTCTACGCCGAGATCCACGGGCCCCACGCGACCGACGAGCAGATCGCGCGGTGGAGCCCGAAGGGGATCATCCTCTCGGGCGGGCCGATGAGCGTGCTCGAGCCGGGCGCTCCCGGAATGCCGCGGCGGCTCCTCGACCACGGCGTCCCCGTGCTCGGCGTCTGCTACGGCATGCAGCTCCTCGCGCACGAGCTGGGAGGGCGCGTCGTGCCGAGCGCGCAGCGCGAGTACGGCATGGCGACGCTCCAGGTGGCGCGCGAGGGGACGATCTTGAAGGGCGTGCCGGCGGCGAGCCGCGTCTGGGCGAGTCACGGCGACACGGTGGAGACGCTCCCGCCCGGATTCGCGCGTCTGGCGGGGACCGACACGGTCGTCGAGGCCGCCGCGGAGGATCCCGCGCGGAATCTCTACGCCGTCCAGTTCCATCCGGAGGTGGCGCACACGGAGCACGGCGTCCGGATCCTCCGCAATTTCCTCTTCCACATCTGCGGCTTCACGGGCGACTGGTCGATGGGGCAGGTGCTGGAGGACCAGACCGCGAAGATCCGCGCCCAGGTGAAGGGCGGCCGCGTCGTCTGCGGCCTGAGCGGCGGCGTCGACTCCTCGGTCGTCGCGGCGCTCCTCCATCGCGCGATTCCAGGCCAGGTCCGGGCGGTCTTCGTCGATCATGGGCTCCTGCGAAAGAACGAGGCGGCCGAAGTGGAGACGGCGATGGCCGAGGTCATCGGAACCGATCTGGTCGTGGTGGACGCACGCCGCCGCTTCCTGGACGCCCTCCACGACATCGACGACCCCGAAGAGAAGCGGAAGACCATCGGGCGCGTCTTCATCGACGTCTTCGACGAGGCGGCGCACGACCTGGGCGGGGCCGATTTCCTGGCGCAGGGAACGCTCTACCCCGACGTGATCGAGAGCACGTCCACCCGTGGTCCGTCGGCGAAGATCAAGTCGCACCACAACGTCGGGGGCCTCCCGGAGCGGATGCGGATGGAACTCGTGGAGCCCCTTCGGGAGTTATTCAAGGACGAGGTGCGCGCCCTGGGAGGGCTCCTCGGGCTTCCGCCGGCGGTCCTGGGGCGCCATCCCTTTCCGGGACCGGGACTTGCGGTCCGAATTCTGGGACCGATCACGGAGGAAGCGCTGGAGACCCTGGCCGAAGCGGACGATATCTTCATCTCGGAGTTGCGGCAGTCGGGGCTCTACGACTCGGTCTGGCAGGCCTTCGCCGTTCTCCTCCCGGTCCGAACGGTGGGGGTCATGGGCGACGGCCGGACGTACGATCAGGTGGTCGCCCTCCGCGCCGTGACGTCCAGCGACGGCATGACCGCCGACTGGGCGCGACTGCCGGATTCATTCCTGGCCCGAGTCTCCTCGCGCATCGTGAACGAAGTGCGCGGCGTGAACCGGGTCGTCTACGACATCAGTTCGAAGCCGCCCGCGACCATCGAGTGGGAATGACCGCGCGGGCCGGAGGAGGAGTCGCTTGAGCATCCGTGCTTCGTCCCGCCCGACTCGAAATCGAAACGCCTCGCGCGCGGCCGCCCGCGCGCTCGCGATCGCCATGACACTCCTCGTGTCGGTCTTCGACCCGGCCCCGGCCGCCCGGGCCGCGGCGCCGGCGCCGTGGCTCCTCCAGCGCGCCCGGGGCACCGCGATGGAGGCCGAAGTGCTCGACCAGATCCGTCGCTGGAGCGAGCTCAGGGCCGGCGGCGCGGACAAGGTGCATTCCGAGTTCGCGCTCGACGTCGCGCGCTATCCGCGCGGCGGCGTCGCGCGGCGGAACATCCTCGTGGTCCTGGCGCAGTTTCCCGCGGCGAGCGGCTCGCCGATCACGAAGCCGAGCTCGAAGAGCACGCCCGGCTACTACCAGCGGCTCTTCTTCAGCGACGATCCGAACGACGGGATCGTGAGCGTCCGCGAATACTACCGCGAGGTCTCGAACGGCCGCCTCGTCATCTCGGGGCAGGTGACGTCGAAGTGGCTCGACATGCCCCAGTCGTACGCCTACTACGTGAACGGCGCGGCGGGGCTCGACTTCGGCTCCTATCCGCGGAGCGCGCAGGGGCTCGCGGAGGACGCGATGCGCGCCGCCTACCAGGACTTCGACGGCGACCTCCGCTACTTCGACAACGACGGCCTCGACGGCGTTTCGGGGAGCGGCGACGACGACGGTTACATCGACGCGGTCTGCGTCGTTCATCCCGGGCAGGGCGGGGAAGTGATCCCCGGATCGCAGGCGTTCAACTACCTCTGGTCGCACGAAGCGGGCGTCGCGGTCTATTCGAGCTGCCCCGGGACCGGAGGCGGCACCGGGTGCCTGCCGGGCCTTCCGCTCGGGAGCACGCGCGGCTTCCTCTACTTCATGGTCGGCGAGTTCAACGAGTTCCCGGGCGACAACACCGCCGGCACCTACTGCCACGAGTTCGGGCACACCATCGGGCTTCCCGACCTGTACGACCCCGCCGCCGCGGGCCTCGGCTTCTACTCGCTCATGGGTCTCGGCAACTACCTTCCGTTCAACGGCGAGGGTCCGTTCGGCTCGGTGCCGAGCAATATCGACGGATGGTCGCGCCAGTTCCTCGGATTCGACGGGATCGTCACGCCGCGGTCGCCGGGGCGCTACGCGCTCGGCCCCGTGGCGACGGGAGGCGGGTCGCTGCGGATCTGGAGCGACGGTGAGCCGGGGACCGAGTACTTCATCGTGGAGAATCGCGCGAAGATCGGGAACGACCGCTACATTCCGGGCGACGGACTTCTCGTCTACCACGTGGACGACACGCGACGCGACAATCTCTCGGGTCCCGCGAACTACCGCGTGCGGGTCGTCGACGCGGACAATGTCTCGCCGGGCGATCTGGAATCGACGCTCGGAAACTTCGGCGACGACCGGGACTTCTGGCCCGGGAGCCTCGGGCGCCGCACCTGGAGCGACGCCACGACTCCGAACACGGACGACTACGCGGGGAACGACACGGGCGTGCGCCTCCTGAACATCGCGGGAGGAACCATCGACGCCTCCGACTCCGCCTCGTTCGACCTCGTGCTCTCCACGACGCCCGAGCTTCGGTTCGTGGGGCCGATCTACCAGGACGGTGTCAGCGGCTACCCCGATCCCAACGAGACGGGGTCCCTCCAGGCGGTCGTGACGAACGTCGGGACCGCTTCGGGCGCGCTCACCTTCACGCTCACGTCGCTCGATCCCCTGGTGACCGTGCTGCAGGGCGCCTCGACCTGCCCGGCGCTCGCGCACGGCGAGGTGAACGCCAATACGACTCCGTTCCAGGTCCAGTTCGGCGCGCCCGTCAATCTGCCCGCGGGCGTGATGCTCCGCCTCTCCTGGACCGACGGGTCGGCCTCCGGATCGTTCGACTTCATGATGACGATCGGGATGCAGAACGGGCTCTCGGAGGACTTCGAGAGCGACTTCGTCGCGAGCGGGTGGAGCAGCGGCCCCATCGCGCCCTCGGCGTTCAACGAGTGGCACCGGTCGCCCGTGGCGCCGCACACCGGCACGTACGCCGCGAAGCTCGGGAGCACGGTGCCGCCCGGCGCCGGGTCGAACGAGTCGGTCACCT
>DATIQI010000350.1:0-4060 GCA_035470985.1 Acidobacteriota bacterium | reverse complement strand
GCTCCGTGCGTGCGTCCCTCCCCCGCGGCGCCCGCGGCGCCGCGCGCCTCCACGGCCAGGGCGAGCGCCGCCGCGATCCCGATGGCGGGCGCGCCTCGGACGCGGAGCGCGCCGATCGCCTCCGCCATCGCCTCCGCGCCGGCGATCCCGATCCACCGCTCGCGCGCCGGCAGAAGCGTCTGGTCGAGGATCTCGAGCCGTCCGCGCTCGTAGCGAAGGGGTTTCATCGCTCAGTTCGCGGCGGCGTCGACGCCGCGCGCGATGCGGAGGAGATGCCGGAGGTGACCGAGCGGAAGCCCGACCACGTTCGTGTACGACCCCTCGATCGCCTCCACGAACGCGGCCCCGTATCCCTGCACCGCGTAGGCGCCGGCCTTGTCGAGCGGCTCCCCCGTGGCGACGTAGCCCTCGATCTCCTCCGGCGTGAGCCGCGCGAATTTCACGATGCTCCGGACCGCTTCGCCCACGCCGCGGTTGCGGGAGGGATCGAAGAGGAAGATCCCCGTCCAGACCTCGTGGATCCGCCCCGAGAGGGACGAGAGCATCCGCGCCGCCTCCTCGGGTCCCGCGGGCTTTCCGAGGATGGTCCGGTCGAGCGTGACGATCGTGTCGGCGCCGAGGACCAGCGTCTCCTCCCCGGCCGATCCGGTCGCCGCCTCGCGCGCGGCCCACGCGGCCCGCGCCTTCGTCTCCGAGAGCCGGAGCACGTGCGCGTCGGGGCGCTCGTCGGGGAGCGCGCGCTCGTCCACGTCGGCGGGACTCACGTGGAAGTGGGCGCCGACCAGGGTGAGGAGCTCCGAGCGGCGCGGGGAGCGGGACGCGAGGACGAGGAGCGGGCCGAACGGATTCAGGAGGTTGGCGCGCATCCGTCCCCCGCGCCGGCGCCGGCGCGCGCCGGGGGCTGCTCCAGCAGGAAGGTGACCGGGCCGCGATTCACCAGTTCCACCTCCATGGAGGCGCCGAAGCGCCCGCGGCCGACGGTGACGCCGCGCCGCTCGAGCGCTTCGCAGAATCGCTCGCAGAGGGGTTCGGCCATCGCCGGCGGCGCCGCCGGGTCGAATCCGGGGCGGCGTCCGCGCGACGTCTCGGCGCAGAGCGTGAACTGGGAGACCACGAGCGCCTTCCCGCCCGTCTCGAGGAGCGATCGGTTCATCTTCCCGGCGTCGTCCTCGAACACCCGGTAGTGCGCGACGCGCTCGGCCAGCCGTTCGGCGGCCGCGTCCGTGTCCCCCGACGCCACGCCGAGCAGCACGAGGAGCCCGGGCCCGATGGCGCCGACCTCGGCGCCCTCCACGCGGACGGAGGCGCGGCTCACGCGCTGGAGGAGCGCCTTCACGAGGCGAGGCCCGGCGAATCTCCGCGCGATCGTCCGAAGACCTGCTCGCGGTGCACCGCCTCGACGCCCGGCACCTGTTCCACCGCCTCGATCACGCGGCGCAGCTGCGCCAGGTCTTTCACCTCCACGACGAACGCGCCGCGCGCGTTCGTGTCGCTCGCCTTGATCCCGGCCGTGCGGATGTTCGTGTTCGTCGCCGAGATCGCCTTCGCGATGTCGGCCAGGAAGCTCGTCCGATCGACGCCGAAGATGGAGAGCTTCACGGCGAACGCGTCGTCGGCCGCCGTGCTCCACTCGACCTGCGTCCGCCGCTCGGGCGCGACCCGCCCGTCGAACGTGTTCGGGCAGTCGGTGCGGTGGACCGTCACGCCGCGCCCGCGCGTCACGATCCCGACCACCGGATCGCCCGGGACGGGCTGGCAGCACTTGGCGTAGGCGACCATGAGATTGTCCACGCCCTGGAGCCGCACCCCGGTCGAGGGCCGCCGCGTGAGCGCGCGGAAGGTCTCGATCGACGCCTCCTTGAACCGCTGCACGGCGCCGCCCTGGTCGGGGATCCACTTCTGGATCACCTGCGTCACCGAGAGATCGCCCGAGCCGAGGGCCGCGTGGAGCGAGGCGACGTCGCCGTGTCCCAGCGACTCCGCGAGCGTCTCGATCGGGACGTCGGCCGGGGGCGTGAGGCGGCGGCGGCGGAGTTCGCGCTCCAGCATCTCCTTGCCCAGGACCACGCTGTCCGCGTGTTCGGCCACCTTCAGCCAATGGCGGATCTTGTTCCGCGCGCTCGGCGTCCGGACCAGCTTCAGCCAGTCGCGGTTCGGCTTCCCGAGCGGCGACGTCACGATCTGCACGTGGTCGCCGTTCCGAAGCTCGTAGCGAAGCGGCACGATCCGTCCCCCGACCTTCGCGCCGACGCAGTGGTTCCCGACTTCCGTGTGGATGAGATAGGCGAAGTCGAGCGGCGTGGCGCCCCGCGGGAGGCGCTTCAGCTCTCCGCGCGGCGTGAAGACGAAGACCTCGTCCTGGTAGAGCGAGGTCTTCAGGTAGTCGAGGAACTCGTCCGGGTCGCTCCCGACCCCCTGGAAGTCGACGGAGGTGAGGACCGGGGCCAGCTTCGCCTGCAACTCGTCCTCGGCCTCGCGCCCCCCCTCCTTGTAGCGGTAGTGGGCGGCCACGCCGAGCTCGGCGATCTGGTGCATCTCGGGCGTGCGAATCTGGAACTCCACCATCACGCCCCCCGGCGCGACCACGGTGGTGTGGAGCGACTGGTACATGTTGCTCTTCGGCGTCGCGATGTAGTCCTTGAAGCGGTCGTGGACGGGCGTGTAGAGATCGTGGAGCACGCCCAGCACCCGATAGCAGTCGTCCTTGTCGCGCGTGACGACGCGAACGCCGAACATGTCGTAGATGTCCTCGAACTTCCGCCCGTGCCGGCTCATCTTCCGGTGGATCGACTCGAGGTGCTTGGGACGCCCCGAGATCTCGGCGGCGATCCCCAGCTCCCGGAGCCGCGCGAGCACCGGGCCGGCGACCCCCGCGATCAGGGCCTCCCGCTCCTCCTGCTTCAGCGCGACCTTGCTCCGCAGCTCCTCGAAGACGGCCGGCTCCAGGTACTGGAGGCAGAGATCCTCCAGTTCCGCCTTCACCTTCCCGATGCCGAGCCGGTGGGCGAGCGGCGCGTAGATGTCGCGCGTCTCGCGGGCGATGCGCCGGGCGCGCTCGGAATCGAGGCCGTGAAGGGTGCGCATGTTGTGGAGGCGGTCGGCCAGCTTGATGAGGATGACCCGCAGATCCCGGGCCATGGAGAAGAGCATCTTTCGGAAGTTCTCGGCCTGCTCCCGCTCGGGGCGGTCGAAGTGGAGGCCGCTGATCTTCGTGACGCCGTCGACCATCGCCGCCACTTCGGCGCCGAACGCGGCGTGGACGGCGTCGATCTTCTTCGGCGTGTCCTCGGGGACGTCGTGGAGCAGCGCCGCCTGGACGAGCGTCGTGTCGGCGCCGGCGCCGAGCAGTTCCACCAGGACCGTCGCGACGGCGACGGGATGGGTCACGTACGGCCCGCCCGAGCGGCGGGTCTGCCCCGCGTGCGCCTCCGCGGCGAAGGCGTAGGCGCGCCGGATCGCCGCCGGGTCGAACGGGCGGCCGGTGCGGCTCAGGGCGTCGAGAAGCGGGGCGAGATGCTCCTCGGATCGGGGGTCAGGCGCCGCTTCCATCGGGGCGCACCTGCACGTCGCGGAGCTTCAGCTGCAGCCGGGAGCGGTTCTGCCAGACGTTGATGGTCGGGACGAAGGCGACGGACACGCGCCCCGACTCCGAGCGGAGGGGGCCGGCGAGGTATCCGAGTCCGAATCCGATGCAGTCGAGCTCGCGTCCGTTCTGCCGGATGCTCACCTTCAGGTGGTTCTTGCTCACGACCATCGGCGGGGCTCCGAACGCGACGTTCTCCGCCACGAAGAGGGGTTCCGCGTTCCCGATCCCGAACGGCGAGAGCCGCTCCAGGTTCCGAACCAGCTCCTCGTTGCACTCCTCGAGCGGCAGCGTCCCGTCGATGGAGAGCGTCGGCACGTAGTCCTCGGCGCGGAGGCGCTCCCGGACCACGCGGCAGAACTGGTCGCGGAATCCCTCCAGCCGCTCGGCGCGGATCGTGAGACCCGCGGCGTAGGAATGGCCGCCGAAGCCGACCAGGTGCTCCCGGCACTCCTGGAGCGCCTGGCAGACGTCGAA
>DATIQI010000349.1:0-11209 GCA_035470985.1 Acidobacteriota bacterium | reverse complement strand
AGCGACATTATCAGTCGCCCAACGGGGGGTCAAGGAAGCGGCCCGGGCCTCGAGTCGTCGAATCCAATTGACAATCTGGCACGGGTTTAGCTATACTGCTTCTTGCGTCGTCGAAGGCTTCCCCCCGCCTCCGGAACTTTTCCGCCGAAATTGAGTCTAAAGAGACGCGAATCAAGGAGTGAAGTTCCCTGTCGTTCATGTGACAACGGCGGCTTGACCCGGCTTCTGGCCGGAGGGTTGCCTCAGCCCCACAGGTCGTGCGAGCACGGTTTGCACGGGGAACTTCCAATATAGACGGGCGGTGGATCGCGAGATCCGCCGCCCGGTTCCTTTGTCCTGAATACTCCGGAGCACGGCCCGGTGGCCGCCACGGAGCCCGCCGCCCCCGACCGCTCCCCTACGCCTCCCGCCCCTTCATCACCACGATCGTCATGTCGTCCACCAGGCCGCCTCCCTGGAACGCGGCCACCTCGCTTCGGATGGCGCGCAGGATCTCGGCCGCGCTCCCGCCGCGAGACTTCCGGATGACCTCCTGGAGCCGTTCCTCGCCGAAGAAGTCCTGCGTGGCGCTCATCGCCTCCGTCACCCCGTCGGTGTAGAGGACGACGACGTCGCCGGGGCGGACCTCCGTCATCCGCTCCTTGTAGGTCGCGGTCCCGAACGTGCCGAGGAGCGGCCCCGTCGCCTCCAGCGATTCGAACGCGTCGCTCCCGGCGCGGCAGAGGAACGCCGGATTGTGCCCCGCGTTCACGTACGTGAAGCGGCGGCTCTCGATGTCGAGCACGCCGTAGATCGCCGTGACGAAGCGGTCGGGCTCCACCGACTCCCAGAGCAGGCGGTTCACCTTCGAGATGATCGTCCGGATGGCGTAGTTGTTCCGGATCTCGGCGATGAGCGACGCGCGGAACGAGGCCATGATGAGCGCGGCCGCGAGCCCCTTCCCCGAGACGTCGCCGACCACGACGCCGAGGTGGTTCTCCGTGATCCGGATGAAGTCGTAGTAGTCGCCCCCCACCAGGTCCGACGAGAAATTGCCGCCCGCGATCTCGAAGTGCGGAATCTCCGGATCCCGATCCGGCAGGAACGATCGCTGGATCCGCTGGCCGATCGTCACCTCCTCCTCGAGGCGGCGTTTCTCCAGCACCTCCTCGTGGAGCCGCGTCCGCTCGATGGCGACGGCCGCCTGCGACGCGATCGCCATCCGGAGATCCATATCCTCCGACTCGTAGGCATCGTACTCGTCCGACTCCAGATTGAAGGCGCCGATGACCTCGGTCCCGATCCGGATCGGGGCGACCATCTCGCTCTTCGTCGCGTCGCGCGCGTTCACGTAGCGCGGATCGTTCGTGACGTCGGGCACGATGGCGCCGCGCCCCGCCTTCACGACCCAGCCGATGAGGCCCTTGCCCACCTTCAGGCGGACGGCCTCGTCGCGCTCGACGTCGTAGCCCCGCAGGGCCTGGCGCGTGAGGTACTGGGTCCGCTTGTCCACCAGGTAGATCCCCGCGGCGTCGTAGCGGACGACCTGGAAGACGAGATCGAGGATCTGCTCGAGGAGCTGGTTGCTGTCGAGGCTCCCCGAGATCTTCGTTCCCAGCTCGAGGAGGAGCTGGTTCTCCACCTTCTCCCGCATCGCCTCCGAGTAGATTCGCGCGTTCCCCGCCGCGATGGCGAGCTGCTCCGAGAACTCGACCAGGAACGCGATCTCGTCCGGCGTCGGCTCCGTCTGGGGCTGGTGGAGGACCGCGACGCCGAGCGGCTCGCCGCCGCGGCGAAGCGGAAGCGTCAGGACGCCTCCGAGCGTCTCGAGCGCGCGCCCGCCCCACTCTTCGGGCTCGTAGAGGGCCGCGGGAACCGACGCATGGTAGCGGGCCCGCTCTTCGGCCACCGCCTGCCCGGCGAGGCCCTGCCCCACCTGGAGCCGCGGGCGGCGTCCCAGGACCGGCGTGTTCCCCAGCGTCCAGGGATAGAGCACCTCGGTCCTCGGATCGAGCACCCAGAGGGAGAACTCGCGAAACGCCGACGCCTCGAGGAAGAGATCGCGCGCCTTCCGCGCCATGGCGTCGCGCCGCAGGAGCGCCAGTTCGCGCGAGCCGCGGACGATGAAGCGGAGCCGCTCCGTCTCGGAGCGCGTCCGGGGCGCGGCGGTCGCCGGGGAGGGTTCGTTCATCGCGCGGAGCGCAGCTCGTCCAGATAGGCCCTCAGCTCGGCGGGCCCGAGATGATCGGCGGACCAGAGCGCGCGGAAGATCCGCTCGCCGCGCGCCCGGTAGCCCGGGACGTGCTGGACGGTCCTCGCGTAGACGCGACGGCGTTCCGCCCGCGTCATGGCGGGGAGGCCGCGGCGGTGGAGCCGGCCGTCGATCCAGACGTTCCAGAGCTCGTTGAAGATCTCCCGGTCCCGCTCGGGACACGAGGAGAGATCGACCCCCGACTCGTGATCGTCCTTCAGGTGGCTCAGCTCGTGGAGGCAGGCCTCGGCGAAGGAGCGCGCGGAGAACTGGCGCGCGCCGAGCGGCGGAAGCCCTTCACGGCGGCCCCACGTCCGCGCCCAGGCGCGGCGGCGATCCCGCGTGACGAAGTTCCCCACGGCGAACGCGAGGCGCGCGGCGCGATGGTCGTGCGTGTTCCACTCGATGTAGGCGTGGTCGTCGCGGTTCGCCAGATCGATGGTGACGTGGAGGTCGTGCACGACGCCGGAGAGCCCCAGCTCGCGCACGCTCTCGCGCAGGACCTTCTCGGCCGCCTCTCGAAGCGGGAATTCCGGCGGATGCCATCGGACGCGAAGCATCAGTCGGTCACCGCGCGCACGATGAAGACGTGGCCCACGAGGAGCGCCGCGAAGAAGAGGGCCGGATGGAGCCCGAGAATCGTCCCCCGCTCCTGAGGCGGCGGGGGCGGCGTCGCGCCCGGGCGCGCGGCGCCGACCGGGGGCCTCGTGACGCCGAGCGTCTCCATCGGCGCGGCTCCGGACGGTAGCGTCGCCGCCGGGCGCTTGATGGTGGAGTCGGGCTCGACGGGCTTCACGGGCGTCGGCTCCACGTCGCCGTCCTCGCCCTCGTCGTCCTCCTCGCCGTCGTCCTCGTCGCCGGGACCGCCGCCCGGCTCCGGATCCTCGGGCGTCTGCCGGGCCAGGCGCCCCGCGTCGCCCTCCGCCGCGGCCGGTCGCGGAGAAGGCTCGGCCGGGGACGGCGCCGGGGCCATGACCGCGCCCACGAGGGCGGCGGCGAGCCAGAGCAACACGAACGCCGCCCGCGTGAAGCCCGATACGCGGCGGCGTTCGAACGGAAAGTCGTCGTGGGGGGTCCGGGTCATCGACCCGGAGCATAGTGGATTCGATCCGCCCTTTCCAGGCGCGGACGGCTTCAGCGCCGTGCGAGCGACTCGAAGCGGGCGCGGTCGAGGAGGACGCCGTCGCGGAATCGAAGCGGCGGCGCGAGCTGGCCGTAATACCACCACTCCTCGCTGTGACCCGTGGGCTGCGCGAGCACGCGCCCGGTCGGATACCCCAGAGCGTCGAAGACCATCCGCATGTCGGCGGGGATCCGGTTCCGCCAGTACTGGAGCCGGAGCGACGTGCGAAGGAGCTTCTCCTGGTGGCGTGACGCGGCCGATTGCCACTGCTTCGTCACCAGGACGCGGACCGTGTCGGCGTCCACGAAGAGGATCCGGCTCGGCCCGACGATGGTCGGCTGCTGGGCCAAGGCGGTGTCGGACCCCGTGGGACCGGCGGGAATGGAGCACGCGAGAACGACGGCCAGAGCGAGGCCCGGGAATCGAAGTCGAGGCATGGCGCGGAACCTCCCGGAATGGGCCCGCACGGACGTGGCGCCGGCGGGCGGAACACCCCTAATTATACCCCAGCGGGAGGCGCTCCGGACGGCGGAAAAGGTTCTAGCGACGGTAGAGGATTCGCCCGCAATTCTCGCAAATGTCGGGCATTCCAGGATCGACCTGGCGGAACCGGTCGCTGGTCGGAAGGCTCATCCGGCAGCCGCTGCAGGTCCGCCCCTCGACCGGGACGACCACGCGCAGGAACCGGCGGCTCATCCGTTCGTAGGTCTGCAAGATGCGGTTTTCGACGCGCCCCGCGAGCCGCTCGCGCGTCCGCTCCAGGTCCGCGCCGTTCGCGAAGGTGAAGCCGAGGCGCTCCTGGTGGGAGGCCATTTCGGGATCGCGAAGGTCCCTCAGAAGGCAATCGACGTCCTGAAGCTGGATCAGGATGTCGAGTTGCTCGCCCAATTCGTCACTCATCGATCGCTCCGATCAGGATGCGGCGGACCGCCTTGAAGTCGGGCGCGTCCAGAAGGCGCTGGCGCGTCTTCGCCAGCCGGACGGCCCGGACGATCTCCGCCATTAGTTTCAGGTAGACCGGATCGCGCTCGAGGGGCGGCGCGACAACGAGAAAGAAGAGATGAGCCGGCTGGCCGTCCATCGCGTCGAAGTCGATCCCCTTCGCCGAACGCGCCACCACGACCGCCCGCTGGGTCACCAGGGTCGATCGCGCGTGCGGGAGGGCGATTCCCTTCCCGAGCCCCGTGCTCCCGAGATCCTCACGCCGCGACACGGCCTCCAGGACCCCCTCCGGATGCCGCGTCAGCTTGTCGGCCGCCAGAACGGCGACCAACTCCTCGATCGAGGCCGCCTTCGTGCGGCTCTTCAGCTCCGAAACGTACAACGCGGGCCTGAGGTAGGGCGCCAGAAGCGGCGTCTTGCGGACTTCGGACAGCGCGGCGGGACTCATTCGATTTGAACGACCTGGGGTTCGGGGTTGACGTTTTGCTGCATTCCCCGAATCCCCACGTTACAAGACGCAATCCCCCCGTGGCAAGAAAGTTCTTGACCGAGGCGTTTCCCGCGGTCCGATCGAGCCACCGCGGGCCGCGCCCAAGGCGCAAGCGGCGACCGGCGAGCCGCTTACCGATCGAAGCCGATCGCATCGGCGCCGCGCGCCCTACGCGGCACGCCGCTTGCGTGTAAACGGGTGCGGGAGGAGGCACCCATGATCAGTCCGAGACAGCGGCGCCAGCGTCAGATCGCGGTAGTGGGAGCGATGGGCCACGACCAGTTCATGGCCGGCGTGCGCATGCTCTATGCCTGCCGCTATCAGGACGCCCTGCAGCACTTCCAGGAAGCGGTCGTGCTGGAGCCGCAGTCGAAGGGCTACCTGAGCTACCTCGGACTCGCCACCGCCCACGCGCAGCGGAAGTACTCCGACGCCGAGCAGCTCTGCCGCCGCGCCATCGAGGCCGAATACCACCGCCCCGAGCATTACTACAACCTGGGCGAGATCTACGTCCTGGCGGGCCGGAAGAAGGACGCCATCCGCGCGTTCAACCAAGCGCTTTCCTGGAATCCGAGCCATGAGGCCGCGCACGACGCGCTGCGCCGGCTGGGGGTTCGCCGACCGCCGGTGGTGCCGGTGCTGGCGCGGAGCCACCCCCTGAACATATTCCTCGGGAAAGCGCTTCGGGGCCGGAAGAAGCAGACGGCGCGGACGCCCGCCTAGTAGTTCGACTTCCAGTCGATGAGACCGCGCGATCGCGCGGTCCACTCGCAGAACGAGAACCAGTAGTACCCGCCCACCACGATCACGAGCGTCGTCGCCCCGAGAATCCCCCAGAGCGTCGCGTCGGGCAGCGCGCGGAGCACGCCCGCGTACGGCTCCCCCGTCAGGATTCGGCGCAAGAGCTCGAGCCAGTACGTGAACGGGAGCGCGAGCGAGAGGCGCTGCGCCCACGACGGAAGCACGTCGATCGGAAAGACGGCGCCGCTCAGCAGAAAGAAGATCCCGCCCAATCCCTCGTTCAGATTGATGCTGTGGCGCGCCACGACGAGCGAGATCCCCGCGAGCGCGACGCCCAGCCACGCGGCCGCGACCAGGCCGGCCGCGGTCGCCGCGACGAGCTGGATCGCGCGCCAACCCTCCAGCCGCAGCGGCACGCCGAGCACCAGCGCCCCGAAGAGGAGCGCGATCGCCACGCCGAGCGAGGCCGTGCCGATCTTCGTGAGCCCGCGTCCGAGCAAATACGGGAGGAAGCGGATCGGAGCCGTGTAGATGTACTTCAGCGTCTCGTAGTCCTCGCGGTCCCGGAAGACCGCCCACGAGATTCCGATCAGGACCTCGGTCACGTAGAGGAAGAAGGTGTTCCCGATGAAGAGCTGGTGGAACGCCGCCGTGGTGGCCGCGCCCGTCGCCACCACCTTCACCATCAGGAAGAGGATCAGGGTCGTCGCGAGCGGCTTCGCGACCGAGAACGCGACGAAGAGGAAGGGGTCGGCCCAGTTCGCCTCGACCTGCCATCCGAGCCAGGCGCCGGTGCGGATCGTCTCCCAGGTTCGGCGCACGCGCTCACCCGCCCCGGATCGTGATCCGGCCCTCGCGCTTCCCCAGCGTCTCCATTCCGATGAGGGCGCGATGGGCGAGGAAGAGATAGACGACCAGGAGCCCGGCCTGGATCGGAACGATCCACGCGAGCGGCAGGAACCCGCGCGCGGCGTCGCCGTAGAGGATCTGGCGGATTCCGTCGAGTCCGAGCGTGATCGGGATGAGGGCCCCGACCGCGGCGACGGCGGTTCCGAGCGCGCGGACCGGAAAGTAGAAGCCCGAGAGAAGGTAGACCGGCTCCTGGAAGACCGTCGCCGTGTGCCACGCCTCCCGGCCCCAGAGGAAGAAGACGCTCGTGAGGATCATCCCGAGCCCGTAGAGGGCCGCCAGCGTCAGCGCGAAGAGACCGAGCGCGCCCGGCACCCGATCGAGCGGGAGTGGTACGTGGAAGAGCCAGATCCCCGCGGCGAGAATGGCGATCGCGCGCGTGGTGGTCATCAGCATCCCGCCGAGCGCCATCCCGAGGAGGATGGACATCCGCGAGACCGGGGTGATCAGGTAGAGTTGAAGCTGTCCCTGCTCCTTCTCCCAGAAGAACTGGCTCGCCATGCTCCAGAGGACATTGTTCCAGTAGGCGATCATGGCCCCGCCCAAGACCGCGAACGCCTCGTAGGCCCGGGGCGCGCCGAGCCCGCGGTAGACGAGCACGAACGTCGCCATCGCGAGGATCGGGAAGACGGTTTCCCCCACCAGCCAGGAGCGTTCGCGGAAGGCGGCGACGATCCGGACGCGCGCGCGCGCCGTGACCGCGCCGAGGTTCATCCGCACGACGGGCCAGAAGCGCGAGGGGTAGCGGTCGCTCACGCCGGCTCCGGCTCGGGCTCCGCGACGCCCTCGTCGTCGAGGCCGCGCCCCACCAGGTGGACGAAGACCGATTCCAGCGTCGGCTCGCGCTTCGCCAGGTGGATCACCCGGACCTCCATCCCCTTCAGGATTCCGAGGACCTCCCCGATCACGTGGTCCTCCGCCACGGTCAGCTTCATCTCCACCGCGCCCGTCGCCGGGTGCGTGTGGTGAAAGGCGGTCCGCACCCCCGCGACGTGCCGCGTCCACTCGAGCGGGGGCGGCTCGCCACCCAGCTGAAGCTCGTAGACCGGCTCCTCGGGGAGCGCCCGCTTCAGCGCGCGTGGCGTGTCGAGCGCCAGGATCCGCCCGTGATCGATGATCGCCACCCGGTCGCAGAGCTCGTCGGCCTCGGCCATGTAGTGGGTCGTGAGGAGCACCGTTCGCGACGGGCGCTCGCGCACCCAGCCCGCGACGAACGCCCGGATCGCGCGGGACGCCTCGACGTCCAGGCCGAGCGTCGGCTCGTCCAGGAAGACGATCTCGGGATCGCTCATGAAGCCGCGCGCGAAGTTCACCTTCTGCTTCATGCCGGTGGAGAGGTTCGAGAGGCGGCTGTCGGCCTTGGGGCCGAGGCCGGTGATCTCCATGAGCCGCTCCGCGCGCTCGCGCGCCACGGGCCACGGCACGCCGTAGAAGCGGGCGAAGAGGTGGAGCGTCTCCCGGACGGTCAGAATGCCGTAGCCCGAGGAGTCGCCGCCCGAGACGAGGTTGATCCGGTGGCGCACCGCGAGCGCGTCGCTCGCGACGTCGTAGCCCGCGACGAAGGCGCGCCCCGTCGTCGGGAGAAGGAGCGTGGTGAGGATCTTGATGAGGGTGCTCTTCCCGGCCCCGTTCGGGCCGAGGAGCCCGATGCACTCCCCGTGGGGGACGGTGAGGCTGACGCCGCGGAGCGCCTCGACCGTCTGTTCCCGGCGCGTCCGGAAGACGCGCGAGAGGTCGACGGTCTCGATGGCGTGCGCGGCGGCCGTCCGGGTCACTTGCCGAGCAGGCGGCGGAGCGCGTCGCGACTCTTGCGAAGCGGATCGGCCGCCGCGGCCGAGTCGGCGCGCGCGGAGTCGGCGCGGCCGCCCAGCGTGTCCGTCGCTCCGCCCGGGGGCGTCAGCTTCTTCGTCAGCGACTTGGTGAGCGATTCCTTCAGCCCTTGGCCCGCCACGTCGAGGAGCTTCCCCGATTTCAGCTGCACCTTCGGCGACTTCGTCGTGCCGCCGATCGAAAGCTCGACCGGGATCCGCCCTTCGGAGTCGCGGGCGTAGTTCGCGAGCTGGGCGAGCGTGCCGCTCCCCTTCACCCGTTCGGGCGCGAGCCGGAGCAGGAGCCTCAAATCGAGCGACTTGTCGAGCCCGAGCGCGCCGGTCAACTCGAACTTGTCGGCGCCGAGATCGCCGCGGACTTTGTCGAGGAGGAGCCGCCCGCGTTCGATCCGAAGCACGTGCGAGATCGTCCGGAACGCCGTCTCCGCGCCGGCCCCGATTCCGAGTGCCGTGCGGATCTTTCGAAGCGACTCGGTGTCGGCGATCTTCCCCTGCTCCACCGTTCCCGAGAGACTGCCGCGGAGCGAATCGCTCACCTCCGGTCCGGGCAGGCCCGGGCCCGACAGCTCGACGTCGCCGTTCAGGAGGCCGCTGATGCCGAGGTCGAACGGGATCAGCCCGCCCGCGACTTCGTGCGCGGGGGCCTTCACGATGCCGAGCTTCAAGGCGTAGGAGGGCTTGCCGACGAGATCGCGGACCGTGAGGGCCCCGCTCAGGGTCCCCGTCCCGATCGCGCCCTGGATCGGCGAGACCTGGAGCGTTCCCCCATCGTACCGGATCGGCACCGTGACGTCGCGGAGGGTCATCGTCCCCTGCCGCAATTCACCGATCGTCACGTCCGCGGTCAGGTTCCGGAACGGAAGCGCGGGCGGCGCGGCCGGCGCGGCCTTCGCCGCAGGCGCCGCGCCCTTCGCCGGTTTCGGGGGCGCCCACTCCTCGGACACGAAGCGATCGATCTGAGCCGTGAAGGCTCCGGTGCCGAGGGGCTTCCCCATCTTCATCGTGCCGGTGACCTTCGCGGTGCTCGAGCCGACCTTCGCCTGGAGCGCGCGGACCGTGACCTGTTCGGCATCGCCGGCCAGCTGGAAGGAAAGCTTCTCGATCGGCCGCTCGAGGCCGGGAGCGCTTCCGCTCATCTCGCGCCCCGTCATGGTCCAGCGGACGTCGGGCGGCGAAGGCGCGCGGGTCACGAAGAGGGCTCGGACCGCGACGGCGCCGCTCTTCCACGTCGGCGTGTTGGGCGCGAGCCCGTTCAGGCGTGTCGCCGGCGCGTCGAGCTCGAACGTGCCGCTCGCCGTCCCGCCGGGCTCCAGCGATCCCTTCGCGTCCAGGTTCAGCTTCAGCCCCGATCCGCCTCCCTGGGCGCGCGCCGTGTAGGTCCGCGTGGCGCTCGTGGTCCAGTTCGCGCGGATCGCGTCGAGCGTGAACTTGTTCTCGCCCGACGCGACCGAGACCGGCTTCAGCGTCACGTTCCCCGCCTGCGTCATGGCCGCGGCGGTCCCGCCGATCCGGATCTCCCACGCCGCGGTGGTGGACCACGCGGCCGGCGACGCGGCCGCGAAGGCGCGGAGCGCCTCGTCGGTGGAACGGAGTTCCTGCGGCTCCCCCTTCACGACCAGGTCGAGCCGCATGGGCTCCGGCGCGGGCGCCATCGTGATCGAGCCGCTCATCGTGCTCCGGAGCGGCCCGAGGCCGATGTCGCCGCGCCTCACGTCGAGGCGTCCTTTCGTCGCTCCCGCCGCGAGGGCGAGATCGATCGTGAGGGGCGACGGAAGCGGAAGGAGCGGATCGCGCGCGGATCCCTTCCAGAAGAGACTCTCCGCCTCGGCCTCCACCCGCACCGCGCGGGGCCGGTCGAGCGTCCCGGAGATCTCCGTGAACCCCTTCAACCGGCGAACGTCCATGCCGCCGCCGTAGAGATCGCGCGTCCGGATGTCGACGCCGTCGAGATCGAGCCGCGGCAAGGTCAGCGCCATCCCTCCGTCGGCGCCCGGCGGCTCGCCGGGGGGCTCGGGCTGCGGTCCCCGGTCCCACGTCGCGATCCCCGCGCCGCGGACGCGCGCGGCCGCGATCTCCACCCGCTTGAAGAGGAGCGGGAGGAGCTTGAACCGGACGAAGATCTCCTGGGCGCGCGCGTCCACCTGAGGATCCCCCTTCGCGGGCGCGCGGTACGCGAAGCCCTTCAGACGGACTCCGAGCGAGAGCCCGTCGAAGCCGGGCTCGAGCGACTTCCAGCGGACTTCCGCGCCGGTCAGGCGCGCCGCCTGACGCTGCGCCTCCTGGGAGATCCACTCCTTCGGCATGAACGCCCACGCGAGCCCGAGAACGATGGCGAGGACCGCGACGCCCGCGCCCGCGGCGATGAGGAGCCAGCGAAGCCAGCGGTTCATCGCCCGGCGCCTCCCCCGCCGTAGAAGCCGAGGACGGCCGCCGCGACGCGCGCGATCTCGGCCTCGCCCAGCTCCGGCCCGACCGGGAGCGAGAGGACCGCATCGGCCAGCGTCTCCGAGACCGGGAAACGCCCGCGCGTCGAGCCATCGGGATCGAAGCAGGGCTGCGCCGGGACCGGAATCGGGTAGTAGATCCGCGACGCGATGCCGCGGTCGCGCAGGTGCGTCTGGAGCGCGTCGCGCCGCGGCGCGCGGATCGTGAACTGGTGGTACGTGTGGATCGCCCCCTCCGGCTCGACCGGAAGCCCGACCGGCCCGCCGGCGAGCGCGTCGCGGTACCGCGCGGCGTTCCGGCGCCGCGCCTCGGTCCACGCGGCCAGGTGGCGGAGCTTCACGCGAAGGAGCGCCGCCTGGAGCCCGTCGAGACGCGCGTTCGTCCCGAGCGCCGTGTGGCGGTAGTTCCCCGCGTCGCCGTGGACGCGGAGAAGCCGCGTCCGCTCCGCCACGTCGTCCCGGTCCGTGAGGAGCGCGCCGGCGTCGCCGAGCGCGCCCAGG
>DATIQI010000348.1:0-1767 GCA_035470985.1 Acidobacteriota bacterium | reverse complement strand
CGTCGCCCCCGGCATGTTCGGACTCCTCGGCCCCAACGGCGCCGGCAAGTCCACGTTCATGAAGATTCTCGCGGGCCTCCTGGAGCCGACGTCGGGCTCGGCGACGCTGGACGGGGAGGACATCCTCGCGAAGCCGGAGCGGCTCTGGCCGCGCCTCGGCTACCTGCCGCAGGAGTTCGGCTTCTACCCGCATCTCTCCGGCGAGGCGATGCTGAGCCACCTCCTCGAGCTGAAGGGCGTGACGGGGCCGCACGGCCGGAAGAAGCTGGTCGCCGATCTCCTCGAGCGCGTGAATCTCACGTTCGCGGCGAAGCGTTCGGTGAAGGGCTACTCGGGCGGGATGCGCCAGCGCCTCGGAATCGCCCAGGCGATCGCGGGAAGTCCGCGCCTCATCATCGTGGACGAGCCGACCGCGGGCCTCGATCCGGAGGAGCGGCTTCGCTTCTACCATCTCCTCTCCGAGCTGGCCGCCGACCGGATCGTCCTCCTCTCGACGCACATCGTGGAAGATGTCGCGGTTCTCTGCCCGCGCTTCGCGGTGATCCGCCAGGGCCGCCTCCTCGCCGAGACGACGCCCGCGGAGGCGCGCGCCGCGATCGAGGGGCAGATCTTCGAGGGCACGGTGGCCGTGGAGGACCTCTCGCGCCTCCGCTCCGAGCGGACGGTGACGAAGGCGCTCCTCGTGGAAGGGCGCCACCGCGCGCGGATCCACGAGCCGTCGGGTTCGCCGCCGGCGGGGTTCGCGCCGAGCCCGGTGAACTTGGAGGACGCCTACCTGGTGCTCATGCGGCTCGGGTCGCTCCCCGCGGCCGCGGGAGTCGCCGGATGAGCGTCGGCCGGTTCGCGGCGATCTTCCGCGACGAGATCGCGCACTCCTTCCGGCGGCCGCTCTTCTTCGTGCTGGCCGGGATGCTCCTCCTCACGGCGTTCGGGCTCTCCAGCGGCCAGATGTCCATCTCCTCGGGCGACAGCTCGGTCGGCGGCACGAAGGCGTGGATCACGTCGGAGTACGCGCAGACCCAGACGATGACCTACCTCACCCTCATCTTCCTCGCCTTCTTCGTCGCGATCGGAGCGGGGATGACGCTCCTGCGCGACCGCGAGTCGAAGGTGGACCCGCTCCTTCACGCGACGCCCCTCTCCGCGGGCGAATACGTCTGGGGGCGATTCGCCGCGCTCGTGCTCGGCTTCACGATCCTCCTCTGTGTCTACGGCGCCGCGGCGGCGTTCTTCAATCACGCGGTCCCCAGCGCGACGGCGAAGGAGATCCGCGGACCGTTCGCGGCCGGAAACTACCTCGTCCCGGTGCTCGCCATCGGGCTCCCGTTCGTGATCTTCTTCGGGGGTCTCTCCATGTACGTGGGCGAGCGGACGCGGAACGCGGTCCTCGTCTTCGTCCTCCCCGTCGCGACGCTCCTCGTCTGCGGCTTCTTCCTCTGGACCTGGTCTCCGTCGTGGCTCCACCTGGGGGTGAACCGCCTCTTCCAGGTGATCGAGCCCTCCGCCGACCGGTGGCTGAACGAGACCCATTTGAAGGTGGATCGGGGAGTCGCGTACTACAACCGGGAGCACGTCGGCTTCGACCTCCTCTTTTGGCTGAACCGGGCGTGGGTCCTCGCCGCGGGCCTCGCGGCGGTCTCGCTCTTCAACGGCATCACCTCGATGGCGCACGGCGGCGTCGAGGACGACCGCCAGAGCTACGGCCTCATGTGCAAGCGCTGCCTGTGGCAGGCAGTGGCCGTCGCCCTCGTGCTCGTCGCCATGCTG
>DATIQI010000347.1:0-7597 GCA_035470985.1 Acidobacteriota bacterium | reverse complement strand
GCGGAAGGCGCCGCCTCGGGGCGCGCCGCCGGAGCCGCCGCGGAGCCCTCCGCCCCGGTCGCCGGCGTCAAGGGGAGCGCCAGCGCGCGCTTCGACGCCGCGTCGCCCGTACGGAACGAGCGGCGGAACCGCGGCAGGTCGAGCCGGCCGGCGATCCGCCCCACCGACTCCCGCGCGGCGCGCTCCAGCGGATTCCCGATCGCGAGATTCGCCAGCGCGGGCGCCGCGGTGGCCGCCTTCGAGACGATCTCGTTCCGGCCGAGGATCCAATTGCGAAGCGGCATCCCGTGCGCCTCGACGAAGACGCGGCGCGCCGCCACCGCGAGCCCCGGGATGTCCACCTGGCTCGGGCACTCGGTGAGGCACATCTTGCAGTTGAAGCAGGAGTCCATCACTTCCTTCACCGGTTTCGTGGAGAGCGCCTCGGCCGGGATCGCCCCGCGGAGGATCTCCAGGAGGAGCACCGACTTCGCGCGCGCGGTGTGGGGCTCGCGAAGCGTGGTGCTCCCGACGGGACAGTAGTCGCGGCAGGTGCCGCAGCCGTGGCAGAGCTCCACCATGGCGCGGAAGTCGGGCTCGTCGAAGACGGTTCCGGTTCGGATGAAGGTGTTCGTGAAGCGGAGGTGCTCTTCCGGGAAGACGGCCGCGTCGGAGATGACGTTGCCCGGATTCAGGATCCCGGTCGGGTCCATCCGCCGCTTCACGGCGGCCATGATCGCGTACGATCGCGGGTACTGCCGGCGGACGTAGGGCGCCCGCAGAACGCCGTCGCCGTGTTCTCCGGAGATGGTGCCGCCGAGACGCCAGGTCAGCTCGTAGGCCTCCTCGGTCATCGCGGCGAGCCGCGCCGCGAACGTCGCCTCGTGCGGATCCATGAGCGGGGTCACGTGGACGTTTCCGTTCCCCGCGTGCCCAAAGATGGCGTAGCGGCAGCCGTGCCGGTCGAAGATGGCGCGAAGCCCGCCGATGTAGGCCCCGAGCGACTCCGCGGGGACGGCGGTGTCGTCGATGAAGTTCATCGGCTTCTCGATCGGCGAGGCCCGATAGACGAGCGGGAGGGCCGCGCGCCGGACGGCCCAGAGCGCCTTCTTCTCCTCGGGCGTTCGGGCCGCGCGGAAGTCGAGCACCTGGCCCCGGCGCGCCGCGATCCACTCCTCCAGCCCCGCGAGTCCGGCGCGCGCCTCCTCGGCGGTCTCGCCCTCGAACTCGACCAGGAGCCCCGCCTCGAAGCGGTCGGGCACCAGGTCGCGGAGATCGGCGCGGTCCGCGCGCACGAAGGCGAGGAACGTGTAATCCATCGCTTCGACGGCCGAGGCGCCGAGACGGCGCGCCTCGAGGACCGCGGAGGTCGCGTCGTCCCACGACGCGAAGTAGAGGAGCGCGACCGCCGTGGCCTCCGGCTTCGGCACGAGCCGCATCGCCACCTCCGTCACGACGCCGAGCGTTCCCTCCGAACCGACGAGGAGCCGGAGCGGATCGAAGCGGGGTCCGATGGAGGAGACCGCGTCGCCCGCGTTCCACGCGCCCCAGAGGTCGTAGCCGGAGGAGTTCTTGTTCGCCCGGGGGCGCTCGCCGGCGAAGTCCGGCGCTCCCTCGCGAAGGAGCGCGGTCAGGTCGCTCTCCAGGGCACTCCAGGCCGCGCCGCCGCGGGGGCCCTCGGTTCCCTCTCCGAGCGCGACCACCGTTCCGTCGTGGAGCACGACGGTGAGGCCGACGACGTGGTCCTTCGTGGCGCCGTGCCGGAGCGAGTGGGCGCCCGCGGCGTTCGTTCCGACGTTGCCGCCGATCGTGCAGAAGTCCCCCGACGACGGATCGGGGCCGAGCCGAAGGCCGTGGGGCGCGACGGCGCGCTGCACGCGCGTGTGGATGGCGCCGGGCTCCATGGCGACCCGGCGCCGCTCCGGCTCCACGCGAAGCACGCGGTGCGCGTAGGGGGAGAAGTCGAGCACGATGCCGGTCCCGAGCGCCTGGCCGCAGAGGCTCGAGCCTCCGCCCCGCGGCGTGACGGGAATTCCGTTCGCGTGCGCGTAGGCGAGGACCGCGGAGACGTCGGCCGTGGTGCGGGGCGAGACGACGGCCAGGGGGACGCGGCGGAAGATGCACGCCGCGGTCGAGAAGAGCGCGAGCGTGACCGGGTCCGTCCGGAGGTCTCCCTCCAGGAGCGGACCCAGGTCACGCTCGAGTGTCACTTGCCTCGGGTCCGTCACGATCGGCGCGCGACGCGCCGCGGGATCAGGCGCGCGAGAGGAGGAAGCGGTCGTAGAGCAGCGCCGCGACGGCGCCGCCCAGCATCGGACCGACCCAGTAGAGCCAATGATCCATCCAGTAGCCGGCCATGAGGGCCGGTCCGAAGGCGCGCGCGGGATTGAAGGAAGCGCCCGTCACGGCTCCGGCGGCCAGGATGTTCGCGGTCAGCGTGAGACCGATGGCGAGTCCCGCGAATCCCTTCGGCGCCCGCGAATCGACCGCGGAGCCGAAGACCACGAGGACGAGCATGAACGCGAGCACGGCCTCGACGGCCATGCCGAGCATCGGCCCGACGGAGGGGCCGAGCGCCGGGGTCCCGAGATGCGCGTCGGCCGCGCCCATCGGATAGGCGAGCGAGAGGAACCACGCCGCGAGCGACGCGCCGGCCAGCTGGGCGATCCAGTAGAGCACCGTGTCGCCCCACGAGAGCCGCTTCGTCACGGCGAAGCCGAACGTCACGCAGGGATTGAAGTGGCCGCCCGAGATGTGGCCGAGGGCGTAGATGGAGACGAGGATCGCGAGTCCGTGGGCGACGGCGATGCCCGTCACGCCGACGGCCTCGGTCGCGCCGTGCTGCAGGATGGCGCCGGCCCCGAAGAAGATCAGGGCAAACGTTCCGATCAACTCCGCCATGAACTTCGGTCCCTGATTCATGCGACCTCCTGGTCCCGGAGTTACCCCGGCCGCGCCGAGGCGCGGCCCCTGGATCCGACGCCGATCAGAGCGACGCGACGGTCTTTTTGTCCAGCCTCTTCGCGAGCGCCGCCACCAGCCGCACCGACGCGTCGTGGTCCTTGCGGTCCATGATCGTCGTGTGGCTGTGGATGTAGCGCGTCGGAATGAAGATCACGAGCGTCGGAACGCCCGTGTCGTAGATGCTGAAGCGGCCGCCGTCGGTTCCCCCTCGCTCGACGGTGCCGAGATGGTAGGGGATCTTCTCCCGTTCGGCGGTCTCGATGGCGAGTTCCTTCAATCGGAGGTTCGGGATGAGGGTCGCGTCGTACACCAGAATGCCGACGCCCGCGCCCAGCTTCTCCTCGCCCTCGCCCATCGTGCCGGGCGTGTCGTGCGCGATGCCGACGTCCACCGCGATCGCGACGTTCGGCTTCACCTTCGCGACGCTGGTCGTCGCGCCGCGGAGCCCGACCTCCTCCATCGTGGTGGCGACGCCGTAGAACGTGTTCGGATGGGGCGTCTTGGCCAGCTTCTTCATCACGTCCACCACCACGGCGCAGCCGTAGCGATTGTCGATCGCCTTGCCGAGGTAGAGCCGGTCGTTCGCCATCGCGCCGAACGGCGAATCCGGAACGATGACGTCGCCCGCGCGGATTCCGAGCTTCTTCTTCACGTCGAACGACGAGGTCGCGCCGACGTCGATGAACATGTCGGCGAGATCGAGGACCTTCTTCCGCTCGTCCTCCTTCAGCTCGTGCGGCGGCTTCGATCCGACGACGCCGATCACGTCGCCCTTCTTCGTGCGAATGCGAACGCGCTGCGCGAGGAGGACGTGGCCCCACCAGCCCCCCATCGGGAGGAACTTGATGAAGCCCTCGGGCGTGACGCCCTTCACCATGAAGCCGACCTCGTCCATGTGGCCGGCCACCATGACGCGCGGCTCGTCGGCGCTGCCGCGCTTCTTGCAGACGATGCTCCCCAGGCCGTCCTGGGAAACCTCGCCGAGACCCTTCAGGTGCTTCTTCATGATCCCGGCGATCTCGGTTTCGTGCCCCGGAGGGCCGAACCCTTCGCAAAGTTCCTTGTAGAGGGAAAAGGTCGCGTCCATCCAAAGGCTCCTGGAATCGAGGGATACGGCGGATCGTAGACGCGCCAGTATCCGCCCGGGGCGCGCCCTGCGTCAAGCGGGGCGGGGGGCGGGCATCGGTCTCGCGCCCCGGCGCGTTCGGCTCGCCCCTACGCGGGGCGCCTGGGAACGCCGCGAATCCGATGATGCGGCCGCGTGGGGGCGGGCACTTCGTCCGCCCGAAGGACGCTGATCGTGCCGTCCACCTCGAGGATGGCCGACCGCACGAGGGTCGGATCGTCCACGCCATGCTCGCGCAGGGCGCGAAGGAGATCGTCCACGGAGATGCCCTCGCGCCGAAGCGACTCCTCCAGGATGTCGCCGTGGCGGATCAGGATCGTCGGAGTTCCCTCCAGCATGCGCGTCGCTCCCCCGCTCCGGCGGGCCACCTGCGCCACCGCCGCATTCACGCCGAAGAGGGTTCCCGCGGCGACGAGACCCCCGAGGAGCGACGTGTCGGGCCCGACCATGGCGTTTTGGACCGCGTTCGAGAGGAGGAGGAGAAGGAGGAGGTCGAACGGGGTGAGCTGCCCCACCTGACGCTTCCCCATGAGGCGGAGCCCCACGAGGAGCGTCAGGTAGACGACGAGGCAGCGTACGGCGATGTCGAGAAGCGGATGACCGGTCGTGAAGGGCACCCCGCCCTCGAACGGCTACTTCGAGACGATCGTGATCGGAGCGTCCACGCGGAGGCTGACCTTGCTTCCGGCGGGCACTTCGAGTTCGTGACCCTTCGACGCCAGCACGACGCCGGTGCCGAGCACCGCGCCGCCCACGGCGCCGAGGATCGTGCTCTTCGTGTCCTTGCCCGCTACCTTGCCGATGATGGCGCCGGCGACCGTGCTGCCGCCGATGATGAGCTTGTCGCGCGTGCCGGTTCCCTTCGCGATCATCTTCCCTTCGGCGTTGGTCACCGTCGCGGTGATCGTCTTCTCGCCTTCGACCGTCTCGAGCGACGTGAACTGGAACTTCACCGACGCGCGGTCCTCTTCGGACTTGGCGCGGCTGGCGCGAACCAGCTCCGTGATCTCGCCGCGGATGACGGCGCCCTGCTCGGCGATGGTCACGCCGTCGGCCGTGAGCGGAGCCGCCAGCGTCCCCTCGATCTTGTCGCCGATGTTCGAGGTGCGCGTGTCGACCGGCGTCGTGAGCGCGATGTCGAAGGCCGTTCCAGCCGGGAGCGACACGGTCGTCACCTTCGCGGTGACCGGCGTCGTCGTGGTCCTCGGCTTCGTCGTGGGCTTCGCCGGCGTCGCGGGCGCGGCCGGCGTCGGCGCCGGCTCGGTCACGACGGGGGCCGGCTCGACCGCCGGGGTCTCCTCGGTGAGGGCCGGGTTCTCTTCGGTCGTCGCGACCTCGGTGTCGGGCGACTTCTGGCATGCCGAAACGCCCAGAGCGAGGACCAGCGCGAGCGCGAGCAGGAACAGCGTGCGGATGCGAATCATAAGCCTCCTCCTCCGGGCGAAGCGCCCGGCTCGGGGTCTAGTAGATGAACTTGTACGTCAGGCCGCCCAGCAAGCGGAGCTGGTTGGCATCCTCGACGAAGCTGTAGCCCAGCTCGCCGAAGAGCGCGAGGTTCGGCGTGAAGTCGTTCCGCATGCCGCCCTGGAGCGAGAGACCGAGCTTCGTGTCGGTGTTGTCGAATTCGCCCGGCGCGTTCGTCTCGAACTTGAGGCGATGGAAGCCGATCCCGCCCCCGAGGTACGGCACCAGGCGCTGGTCCTGGAGCGGGAAGTCCAAGTTGACGTCCACCTTCACGGCGAGGTCGCTGTAGTCGGCGTTGTAGATGCCCACGTCGTTCCCGACGCTCCAGAACTCGACCGACGGGAGGATGTGCACGTTCCGAACGAAGGTGCCGGCGTCGACGTGGACGCCGTACATGAGCGCGCTGCTCGCGTCTTCGGGATCGGTCAGACCCAAACGGACGCCGATGCCCTTCAATCCGATTCCGGTGTCGTCGCTCGTCTGCGCGTGCGCCGGCGCCGCGACTGCCAGCGCGGCGACCAAGACGAGACCCGCGAGCCCGGAGCCCCGCCGAACCATCGAGTGAGTCATACGATGCGTTCCTCCATGAGAGAGATCATCCCTGCCCCCCGTGGCTCCAGGGCCATTCCGACCGGAGCCTACCGAAGGGCAGGGCGAGGGACAACCATTACCGGCGCCGGCGCGGCGCGCGCCCGGCGGTTAGAACCGGAATCGGAGGCCGCCGTGGATGCCGGCGCCGTCCATTTCGATCTCGTCGCGAACGTTCACGCCGAAGAACGGATCGTAGAATTCGGCGGAAACCGTGCTCATGTTGTAGAGGACTTCGCCGTACAGCGCCGTGTTCGGCGCGACGTTGAAGTTCATGCCGCCGAGGAACTGGGCGCCGAAGCCGTCGTAGTCGTCGCTGAAGGAGAAGCCGTCGGAGTCCACGCCCTCGACCGAGAGCCACTCCCAGCCGGCGCCGGCGCCGACGTAGGGCTCGAGGCCGTCGCCCATCGGGAAGCGGACGCGGAGAAACGCCATCAGAGGGACGAGGTCGGTCTGGATCTCGTCCGTTTCGATCACGCGCTGGCCGACATTGCCCGCCGGATCCTCGAACGTCGTGATGAACTGGCTGCCGCCCGTCGAGCGGTGATACCAGGAGAGCTGCAGGCCGACGTCGATCGGCGCGCTGGGAAGCTCGGTCCCGATCGTGCCGTTCACGTAGAGTCCGCTCCCCGGCTGATCCGAAGGATCAAAGGAGCCGAGTCCGATCGTCGCGAAGGTGCGGGGGCGCGGGCCGTAACCGTCGTAGCGGGGCGAGCGGCGGCGAACGGGGCCGGCGCCGCTCTTCCATTCCCCATTCAACGCGGAGAGCGACGAGCCCTGCGATCCGCCCAGCGCCGACGCGTTCGCGCCGGAAAAAGCGAGTCCCTGATAGTCGAGCGTCGAGGCCGGCGCCTGAGGCGCGGCCGTGAAGAACGCCGCGACAGCCGCGGCGGCGACCAACGTGCGGAGCGACATGGTGTGACCTCCCTTGGCTGGATACCACGTACCGTGTTCCATGCCCGGATACCAATGCAGGCGGCGTGCCACGGATCAGGCCGTTGTCGTTTCACGACTTATGGGTTCCCGACCCTGTACGAAGGGGGTCTGGTTGCTGTCGTCCGTGACACTCTGTGAACCCGGCGGCACACCGCCCAGGTCCCGCGGCGGCCTCCCTTTGACCCCCCGCCTGGGCGCCGGTAGGATGGCCGCGATGCCCCGCCGCCGCGTCGTCCCCAGAGGCCCGCTCGCACCCTTCGCCGCGGCTGCCGCGTTCGCGATCGCCTTCGCGTCCGCCACGCCCGCGACCGGCGCGCCCGTGGAGTATCTCCCCGTTCGCCATCCCGCGTACGACGAGATCGAGACGCTCGCCGCGCAGGGGCTCCTCGATTCGCTCGCCGTCTACACGCGCCCGCTGGCGCGGACCGACGTCGCCGCGGCGCTCCTTCGCGCGCGCCGCCTCCGCCCCGAGGTGGAGCGGTCGCTCCACTACCGCCGGCTGGAGCGCGAGCTGGCGCGCGAATTGACCGACCTGGGCGC
>DATIQI010000346.1:0-4592 GCA_035470985.1 Acidobacteriota bacterium | reverse complement strand
GTGCGCGCGCTCTCCGTCCCGGAGCCCGTCGCGGGGGAAGATCTCTGGTGGGGCGGAATCGCGCCGGGCGGGATGGTGGTCGATCTGAACTACGGGCCGCGCGCGGAGCCTTCGCGGCGCCGTGCGGCGTCGCTCGGGCTCCGCTTCGAAGACGGACGCGGAATGCTCCTCCATCAGGGGGCGCTCGCGTTCGCGTACTGGACGGGTCGCGCGGCGCCGCTCGACGCGATGCGGCGTGCCTTGGAGCGCGCGCTCGGCTGATCGGACCTCGTGCTCGGGGCGAGGCGGAGGGGAAGGGGAGCGGGTCGGGATGAACGGGGGACGATGGGAACGGGCCGCCGGGGCCGCGCGCGCGCGGCTTCGCGCGGGAGCGGCGGATCTGCTCGACGCGTTCGTCGATCGCCGCTGCGCCGGGTGCGGAGGTCCGGCGGAGCGGGGCGAGGATGTCTGCGGAGCCTGCGACGCGGCCGTGGACCGCGCCGGAAGCGTGCTCTGTCTTCACTGCCTTCGCGGCGGGGTCCGGGCCGCGCCCGAGCCCGCGCCGTCGAGTCCGCCGCGGGCCGGCTGTCCGCTCCACGGCGCGGAGCGCCTCCTCCTCGCGGGCCCCCCGCACGCCGCTCCACTCGACTCCATCGTGCGCGAATTCAAGTACGCGGGCGGGTCCCGTCTCGCGCCCTGGATCGCGTCGCTCGTTCCCGTGCCTCCGGGAATCGACGGCGCCCTGGGGCGGGAGGGGATCGTGGTGCCGGTGCCGCTCCATCCGGCGCGCCGCGCCTGGCGCGGCTACGATCAGGCCGAATCGATCGCGCGGCGTCTCGGCACTTGGTGGGGCGTTCCGGTCGTGCCCGCCCTGAGGCGCGTCCGCGAGACGGCGCCCCAGGCGCGCCTGGGGGGAGAAGAGCGCCGGCGCAATCTCGACGGGGCGTTCCGGCCGGCGGACCGCGCGGAGCGACTCGTCGCCGGTCGGGTCGTCCTCTTGGTGGACGACGTCGTGACGACGGGCGCCACGATGCTGGAAGCCGGGGAGGCGCTCGCGCCCGCGGGGCCGGCCCTGATTCTCGCGCTCGCGGCGGCCCACGGAGGGGCGCCGGACGGGGCGCAATCTCCTTCCCAACCGGAGGTTGCGACGGTTCGCGGGCGTGTGCTAGAGTCTCAGGCTTGGCAGATTGGGAGGGAGCCGTCCTGATCCCACCCGTATCGTACTATTTTCGAATCACTTGCAAGCGAACCCAACGACCTAGGAGAGGGGCATGGACCGGCTGCGTCTATTGGACGAAGCGTACCTGCCGCTGGTGACGAAGCCGAGCCGCTATTCGGGGAGTTTCCTCCACGCGGCCCGGAAGGATCCGGCGCAGGCGAAGGTTCGGGTGCTTCTCTGCTTCCCAGACCTCTACGAGATCGGGATGTCGTATCTCGGTTTGAAGATCCTCTACCACATCGTGAACGGCCGGCCCGACGGCGCGGCCGAGCTCTGCTTCACGCCGTGGGGCGACATGGAGCGGCTGATGCGCGCGGAGGGGATTCCGCTCTACTCCCTCGAGTCGCGCACGCCCGCGCGCCGGTTCGACGTCATCGGCTTCTCGCTCCAGTACGAGCTCGCCTACACGAACATGCTGACGATGATCGACCTCGCCGGCATTCCGCTGCGGGCGGGCGAACGCGGCGAGGACGACCCGATCGTCGTCGCGGGGGGCCTCTGCACGGTGAACCCCGAGCCGTTCGCGCCCTTCGTGGACGCCGTGGTGGTGGGTGACGGCGAAGAGGTGATGCAGGAGATCTGCGACTTGGTGGCCGAGCGCCGGTCGACCGGCATGCCGCGGTCGGAGATGCTCCGGCGCCTGAGCGCGCTCGAGGGTGTCTACGTCCCCGGGCTCTTCGACGAGGTGATGAACGCCTACGGCTTCGTCGCGCGCGTCGCGCGCGCCGACGCGGCCGTGGCGCGCCCGCGCTTCCGCTGGGTTCCCGCGCTCGACCCGGCCTACTACCCCGAGAAGCCCCTCATCTCGCCGACCGAGATCACGCACGACCGCCTCGGCGTGGAAGTGATGCGCGGCTGCACGCGCGGCTGCCGCTTCTGCCTCGCGGGCTACATGAACCGGCCGCTCCGCGAGAAGCGCGCGGACCAGGTGTCGAAGGAAGTCCAGTGCGGCATCGTGCACGCGGGCTGGGACGAAGTCTCGCTCCTCTCGCTCTCGACGACCGACTACAAGCAGCTCCCGGTCGTCCTCCACGAGCTGGACCGCTTCACGAACGACTGGGGCGTCTCCGTCTCGCTCCCCTCGACGCGCGTCGGCACGCTCGCGCCTTCGGTCGCCGAGAAGATCGGCCAGGGTCGGAAGGGAAGCATCACGTTCGCGCCCGAAGCGGGGACGCAGCGGATGCGCGACGTCATCAACAAGGGGATCGACGAGGCCGAGCTCGAGTACTCGGTGAAGCTCGCGCGCGACCAGGGATGGAGCGGCATCAAGTTCTACTTCATGATCGGGCTGCCGACCGAGACCGACGCCGACATCGACGGCATCGCGGAGACGCTCCGGAAGTCGCAGGAGTGGGCCCGCGGGGGCAACAAGCGGATGCACTTCAACGTCGGGATCTCGCCGCACGTGCCGAAGGCGCACACGCCGTTCCAGTGGGAAGTGCAGGACGACATGGAGACCCTCGCGGCCAAGATCGAGCGGCTGAAGAAGGGCTTCCGCGGCATGAACCAGGTCCGGCTGAAGTGGCGCGACCCGAAGACCGCGTTTCTCGAGGGCGTCTTCGCCCGCGGCGACGCCCGCACGGCCGACGTGCTGGAGGCCGCCTGGCGGATGGGGGCCCGCTTCGACGGATGGTCGGAGTGCTTCGATTTCGACCTCTGGATGCGCGCGTTCGAGCAGACCGGCGTCGATCCGGCGAGGTACCTCCGCCCGCGCGACCTGGACGAGCCGCTTCCGTGGGACCACATCCGCACGCCGGTCGTGAAGAAGTTCCTCCTGGCCGAGCGCTCGAAGGCCTACGCGGCGGCGCTGACGCCCGACTGCCGCGACCACGCCTGCTACCGCTGCGGTGCTCCCTGCTTCACGCCGAAGGCGCGCGAGGGCCGGCGCGTGTCGCTCCAGCTCGCGCCGGGGCAGGGGACCGATCCGGCGTCGCTGGCGTTCGCCGTTCCGGCCGAGATCACGACCGACGACATCCGCAAGCGGGTCGAAGAGCTGGAGGCCGCGCCGATCGAAATCTTGAAGACGGCGACTCCGGCGCCCCACGCCGCGCCGGCGCCGGCCACGAACGGGCATGCGAACGGAAACGCGGCGGCGAACGGGATCGCGGCGGCGAACGGGAACGGACACGGCCTCGGGAACGGGAACGGCCACGCGGAGGGGAACGGCCACGCCGAGGGGAACGGCCACGCCGACGGAAACGGCCACGAGAACGCCAGCGACGCGACGAACGGAGACACGCCCGGAAGTCTCGTCTCCCGCACGTTCGGTCGCCGGCGGCGCGCCTGGCCCGTCGCGCAGCGGGGTCTCCAGGCGACGCGCTACCGCGTGGCCTACGAGAAGGTGGGCCCCGCGCGCTTCACCTCGCATCTCGATCTGGTTCGGATCTTCGACCGCGCGCTCCGGGTCGCGAAGATCCCGATGGCCTACACGCAGGGTTTCAACCGGCACGCGAAGATCGCGTACGGTCCGCCTCTCTCGCTGGGCGCGACCAGCCGGGGTGAATACTTCGATCTCGAGCTGGCCCAGGGCGTCCCGTGGGAGACGATCGCCGCCCTGAACGAGATCCTCCCCGAGGGGGTCCGCATCCTCGAAGGGAAACCATTTTCACGCAACGTGGATTCGCTCATGTCGGTGATCACGCGCGCGGACTACCGCGTGTCGCTCACCGAATCGTTGATGGACCGGCTCGCGCGCGGCGAGAACCTTCACCGCGTGCGGCAGGAGCTGGACCGGAACGCCGACGCGTTCCGGGCGGCGGAATCCTGGCCCGTGACCAAGCCGAGCCAGGGGGCGGCGAAAACCGTGAACGCGCGCCCCGCCGTGATCTCGCTGGAGCCGCAGGCCGAGGACGCGTTCCCCGGCGTGCGCGTGTCGGTGCGCCTTCAGGCGCCGGGCTACGTCCGCCCCGACCTCCTGCTCCGCAGCCTGCTCCCGTCCTTCGAGTTCGACCCCCGTCTCCTCCGGACGAGCCGCGAGGCGCTTCTGGTCGAGCGGGGAACGACGCTCTTCACGCCTCTCGAGGCTCTGGAGGAGTCGTCGTTCTGGCGGGCGGTGCCCGTGGACCGCAACGGTGCGGCCACGACGGACACGGCCCTGGAGGTGGATGCGCCGGGAAATCATCATTAACGCGACGCCGCGCGAAACGCGGATCGCGATTCTCGAGGACAAGGAGCTCGCCGAGATCCTGGTGGAGCGGCCGGAGGCCGTGCGCCGGGTGGGTGACATCTACAAGGGGCGCGTGAACGCGGTCCTTCCGGGCATGTGGTTCTTCCACGCGCCGAACTTCTGCGTGATGGCTTTCTTCACGTCCGCCGCCTTCACGTCGCCGAAGATGGCGATGACGAAATTGGTCGGCGCGAAGAGCCCTTCGTAGAACTTCTTCGCATCGGCGAC
>DATIQI010000345.1:0-1571 GCA_035470985.1 Acidobacteriota bacterium | reverse complement strand
GTGTTCAACACGGCCGAACTGATCATCAACCAGCTCGGGCTGACGCCGGGCGTCAACGGCGGATTGGAACTCCTGCTCAACCACTATGTCGAGGACGTGCAGAACCCCTGGGACGGGTCGTCGTCGGGGACGGGGTCGACTACGACCTCCTCGAACGCGAGCGGGCCGGCCTCGATTGGGCGCTCGGGGCCGCCGCCGGGATGAATCCGGGACGCCTAAGCGAAGACAAGAGGAAGGACGGCCGGATCGCGTTCTACATCAACGTCTACAACATCGCGACGCTCGACCTCGTCACGCGCGAGCGCGCGCAACGAGGCGGGAAGCTCGGAAGTATCCGGGAGATCCCCGCGGCCTGGTCGCGGCCCCGATGGAAGGTAGCCGGCGTGGAACGGACGCTCGACGAGATCGAGCACGACATTCTCCGCAAGGAGTTCCGCGAGCCCCGCATCCACATGGCGCTCGTCTGCGCCTCGATTTCCTGCCCCGCGCTTCGTCCCGAACCCTACGTAGGGGCGCAACTCGAGCAACAGCTCGACGCCGCCTCCCGCGCGTTCGTAAACGACCGAACCCGCAACGACTTCACCCCTCGCGACGGGCGGATCCGCATCTCCAAGATCTTCGACTGGTACGGGGGCGACTTCGTCGGGGTCTACCGGGACTCGACGCTGGAGCGGATGTACGGGGAGAAGGAGGGGGCGGTCCTGGCGTTCGCGTCGCGCTATCTGCCGGCGAAGACGGCGGCCTCGCTCCGGGCGAAGAAGGTGAAGATCGACTACCTGCCCTACGACTGGGGATTGAACGCGGCGCCCGCCGCGAAAAAGCGCTGACGGCCCGCCGCTATCCCGCGACCAGGAGACTCGTCGCGTACATCAGCAGGAAACCCGCCAGGAACCCCACCGCCGAACGGCCCCGCGCGAACGCGTCGAGGGCCGACCCGTCCACCGCGGCGCCCCTCGCGAGGATCCGCACCACCTGGAAGATCGCGCCCGCGCCGATTCCCAGGAAGAGGAGCGAGAGCGGATCCGAGGTCACGAACGCGCCGGTCCAGGTCCCGAGGATCGTCGGGGCGCCGCCCACCAAACCGAGCAGCAGGAGATCCCGGAGCGACGCGCGCCCCTCGATGAGGGGGGAGAGTATGGCGATCCCCTCGGTCGTGTTGTGGAGCGTGAAGCCGAGGATGAGGAACGAGCCGAGCGCCGCCTCGCCGAGCGTGTAGGCCGCTCCGATCGCGAGCCCCTCGCCCAGGTTGTGGAGTCCGATCCCGGCCGCGATCAGGAACGCCAGCCCCAGCCCGCCCGCCTTCGCCTCGCCGCGCCGGAGCGCCCGCCCCGCGGCGGTCAGGCCCAGGAACGACGCCGCCGCGCCGAGCGCGACGAGGAGCACGCCGTTCACGAACGAGGGCGCGCGCCCCGCGATCTCGAGCGCCTCCTTCAGGGTGTCGATCCCGAGGAAGACGAGGAGTCCCATGGTGAGCGCGAGCCAGAAGTCGAGCCAGGAGCGGGGCGCAGAGCGGAGCGCCGGGAGCCAGAGGAGCCCGAGGAAGACCGGAATCACGCCGACGTAGACGCCGA
>DATIQI010000344.1:0-2908 GCA_035470985.1 Acidobacteriota bacterium | reverse complement strand
TGTAGTGTTATGAGGCCGAGGCGGTCCGGGCGGCGGGGGCCGCGCTCGGCCTGGCCCCCGACGCGTGCCGGGGCGGCGCCTCCCCGGAGGAGAAGCTGCGCGAGATCGAAGCGGCCTCCGCCCGAGGCGCGGTCGTCATGGTGGGGGACGGAATCAACGACGCGGCCGCGATCGCGCGCGCCACCGTCGGAATCGGCGCCGGCGGCGGCGCCGAGGCGTGCCTCGCCACGGCCGACGTCGCCCTCACGCGCCCCGGACTCGGGGGCATCGTCGCGCTCGTGGAGGGCGCGTCGCGCACGCTCCACGTGGTCCGCCGCAACATCGCCTTCTCCATCGCGTACAATGTCCTCGGCGCGGCGCTCACGATGGCCGGCTGGATCAACCCGCTCGTCGCGGCGATCCTGATGCCGGCGAGCAGCCTGACCGTCGTCCTCGCGAGCTGGAAGAGCCGCACCTTCACGGAGCGCCGATGAGCGTCCTCTACATCGTGCTTCCCCTCGCCCTGGTCCTCGTCGGCGTGGCGGTCGTCGCGTTCGTTTGGGCGGCTCGGCGGGGGCAATTCGACGACCTGGAGACGCCCGCGATTCGCGCGCTCCACGAGGAGCCGAAAGCGACGCAACCCGCTGAACCGCTAGGGGATGCCGGAAGCGACCGCCCGGCCGGGAGAACGCCCTAGAGGCATCTGGTACCCCTCGGTGGCGGCCCCGATGCTACGTGGGTCCACCTTGAGAGTCGCCCGGTATGGGCGACAATGAGACGGACGGAGCGCGCCGGCGAGGCGCCGCGCGCGATCCGGACCGAAAGGGGTCGAACGCCATGTCGGAAGCGCTGCGGAAGGAAGCCCTCGAATATCACCGGGGCACCCGCCCCGGAAAGATCGAAGTCGTCTCCACGAAACCCTGCGCCACGCAAAAGGATCTCTCGCTCGCCTACACGCCCGGCGTCGCCGTGCCCTGTCTCGAGATCGAGAAGAATCCGGACCTGGCGTACGAATACACGGCCAAGGGAAATCTCGTCGCGGTGGTCTCGAACGGAACCGCCGTGCTCGGACTCGGTGCGATCGGCGCGCTGGCCGGCAAGCCCGTCATGGAGGGGAAGGGAGTCCTCTTCAAGAGATTCGCCGACGTCGACGTCTTCGACATCGAGATCGACTCGAAGGACCCGGACGAGATCGTGAACGTCTGCCGCGTCCTCGAGCCGACGTTCGGCGGGATCAACCTCGAGGACATCAAGGCGCCCGAGTGCTTCCTCATCGAGGAGAAGCTCCAGTCGCTCGTCTCCATCCCCGTCTTCCACGACGACCAGCACGGCACCGCGATCATCACGGGGGCCGCGCTCCTGAACGCGCTGGAGATCACCAAGCGCCGGATGGGCGACATCCGCCTGGTGATCGTCGGAGCCGGCGCGTCCGGCCTCGCCTCGGCGCGCCTCTTCACGAAACTGGGCCTCCGGCGCGAGCAGATCGTCATGTGCGACCGGAAGGGCGTGATCTACAAGGGGCGCACGGAGGACATGAACCCCTACAAGGCCGAATTCGCGGCCGAGACCTCCGCCCGCACCCTCGCCGACGCGCTTCGCGGCGCGGACGTCCTGCTGGGACTCTCCTCCGCCGGGCTCGTCACGCAGGAGATGGTCCGCTCGATGGCGGATCGGCCGATCCTCTTCGCGTGCGCCAATCCCGATCCGGAAATCAGCTACCCCGACGCGAAGGCCGCGCGCCCCGACGTCCTGATGGCGACCGGCCGCTCGGACTATCCCAACCAGGTGAACAACGTCCTCGGATTCCCGTTCCTCTTCCGCGGCGCGCTCGACGTGCGCGCGCGCCGGTTCAACGACGAGATGAAGCTCGCCGCGGTGCGGGCGCTCGCGGCGTTGGCGAAGGAGGACGTACCCGACGCGGTCGCGCGCGCCTACGGGGTCGAGTCGCTCCACTTCGGACCCGAGTACCTGATCCCGAAGCCGTTCGATCCGCGCGTGCTCCTCTGGGTCGCCCCCGCCGTGGCGAAGGCGGCGATGGATACCGGCGTCGCGCGCCTGACGCTCGATCTCGAGGAGTATCGCGAGCGTCTGGAAGCCCGCCTCGGCAAGTCGCGCGAGATCGCGCGGGCCATCATTCATCGCGCGATCGTCGATCCGCGCCGGATCGTCTTTCCGGAGGGCTCGCACCCGCGGATTCTCCGCGTGGCGGCCCATCTCGTCGCCGAGGGCATCGCCAAGCCGATCCTGCTCGGGAAACCCGACGAGATCCGCGCGACGGCCGAGCACCTCGACGTCTCGCTCGAAGGGATCGACGTGGTTCACCCGCGGAGCCATCCGCGCCGCAAGGCGTACGTGGAGGAGCTCTTCCGGCTCCGGCAGCGGAAGGGCGTCACCCGGCGCGACGCCGAGCACCAGATGCGCGATCCGAACACGTTCGGCACGATGATGGTCCAGATGGGCGACGCCGACGGCCTCGTCTCGGGCGTCAGCCAGCACTATCCGGAGACGATCCGACCGGCGCTCCAGATCATCGGACTCCGGCCGGGCATCTCGCGGGTCTGCGGCGTCTACCTCGTGATCGCGCGGGGGAAGTGCTACTTCTTCGCCGACACGACCGTGAACATCCAGCCGACCGCCGAGGAGCTGGCGGAGATCGCCATCCTCGCCTCCGGCGTGGCGCGCGAGTTCGGATTCGAGCCGCGCGTCGCCATGCTCTCCTTCTCGAGCTTCGGCTCGGCGAAGCACCCGGTGGTGGACACCGTGCGACGGGCGGCTCTGGGAGAAGCCGGGCTTCCGGGACTGATCATCTCGGAGATGGAGGGCGGCTCCGGGCAACGTATCCACCAGTACAAGTGAAATGGGCAAGGCGTGGGATGAAGGGAGGTGAGTCAAGATGTGCCAGCCCAAGGTCAGCCGGCAGTACCTGCAT
>DATIQI010000343.1:0-1958 GCA_035470985.1 Acidobacteriota bacterium | reverse complement strand
GGCGCGCTTTTGCCATGTTTGCCACATCGGTGGCGTTGGGCGCCGCCGGCCTGTTCGATACCTATACCAGCCACCTGCTCACCCCGTTATGGACCATCGCAATCGCGGTTGCAGGCGGAGCGCTCTTCAACCTGGCCGCGTGGAGGCGTCGCGGATGTCGGCGGCGATCTCGAGGGTCCGAAGGCGATCCCGGCTCATGATTGCGCTATGATGGGGGGCGACCCGTCCCACCGTCAAACCTAAGGAGGGGTGCCGTGCCGTTCCTATTCCTCGTGATCTTGCTGGCGGTCGTTCTCTTCGTGCCGCCCGTCCGCCGCGCCGTTCTCACGCGCTGGCTCATGCCGCTCCTCTCCAGCGTCATTCCCCGGATGAGCGACACCGAGCGGATCGCCCTCGAAGCGGGCACCGTCTGGTGGGACGCCGAGCTCTTCTCCGGCAACCCGAACTGGAGCCGGCTCCTCTCCTTCCAGGCGAAGAAGCTGACCGACAAGGAACGCGCGTTCCTGGCCGGCCCGACGGAGCAGCTCTGCCGCCTGGTGGACGAGTGGGAAGTGAATCGCCTCGGCGACCTCTCGCCGGAGGCGTGGGCGTTCCTGAAAAAGGAGCGATTCTTCGGGATGATCATCCCCGAGGAGTTCGGCGGCCTCGGCTTCTCCGCCGCCGCGCACTCCGCCGTCATCACGAAGATCTCGAGCCGTAGCGTCACCGCGTCGGTCACGGTCATGGTTCCGAACTCGCTGGGACCGGCCGAGCTCCTCCTCCATTACGGCACCGACGAGCAGAAGCGCCACTACCTCCCGCGGCTCGCGAGCGGCGAGGAGATCCCCGCGTTCGCGCTCACCGAGCCCGAAGCGGGAAGCGACGCCACCTCGCAGAAGAGCGAGGGGATCGTCTGCAAGGGGATGTTCGAGGGGCGCGAAGTGCTCGGCCTCCGCCTGAACTGGTCGAAGCGTTACATCACGCTCGCGCCCTACGCGACGGTCCTCGGGCTCGCGTTCCGGCTGCGCGATCCCGACAAGCTCCTCGGCGGGAAGGAGGACCTCGGCATCACCTGCGCGCTCCTCCCGACCAGCCTTCCGGGCGTCGAGGTCGGGCTGCGCCACGATCCGCTCGGCGTGCCGTTCCTGAACGGGCCGACGTTCGGCACCGACGTCTTCGCCCCGATCGACTGCATCATCGGGGGCCCGAAGAACGCGGGGATGGGATGGCGGATGCTGATGGAAACGCTGGCCGCCGGACGCGGCATCGCGCTTCCGTCGCTCGCGGTCGGCTGCGCCCAGCTCTCGGTGCGCGCCGCGTCGGCGCACGCCTCCGTGCGGGAGCAGTTCGGCATGCCGATCGGCCGCTTCGAGGGGATCGAGGAGCCTCTGGCCCGGATCGGCGGAAACTCCTACTGGATGGACTCCACGCGCCGGCTCACGCTGGGCGCGGTGGACGCGGGCGAGCGTCCCGCGGTCCTCTCCGCGATCGTGAAGCACTACCTCACCGAGGCGATGCGCGCGACCGTGAACGACGCGATGGACGTGCAGGCGGGGAACGGGATCTCCCGCGGACCGCGCAACGTCCTCGCGTCGGCCTACCAGGCCGTGCCGGTCGGAATCACGGTCGAGGGCGCGAACATCCTCACCCGCACCCTGATCATCTACGGCCAGGGCGCCATCCGCTGCCATCCTTGGGTGCAGAAGGAGATGAAGGCGCTCGCGGCGAAGGATCTCGCGGCCTTCGACGAAGCCCTCTTCGGGCACTTGGGGATGGTCGTCTCGAACGCGTTCCGCTCGTTCCTCCACGCGGTGACCGGCGGGGCGTTCGCCCCGGCGCCCGTGACCGGACCGGCGGGCGACGCCATCCGCCGCCTCGCCCGCGCGAGCGCGGCGTTCGCGCTCGTCTCCGACACCGCCATGGCGACGCTGGGCGGGTCGCTGAAGCGGAAGGAGAAGATCAGCGGGCGGCTCGCCGAC